>JAPKEK010000737.1 GCA_028822125.1 Pseudomonadales bacterium
AGAGAAATCGAACTCCACGGTCCTGCGGATTAATTTTAAGCCCATTATGGACAACTTAATTAGGAGAAAATATGGCAAAGGCAGAAGCAACTGAGCAGCCTGAATACGACCCAATTGATGCGCTGGAAACTCCAACGCAGGAAGAGGGGCAACCAGAGGCGATAAATAGCACTTATGGCGCGAAGAGCCGCGATGATTTAGAGAAAATGCTGGACGATCAGAAGTCTATGATTGGTCGGCAATCTAATGAAGTCGCTGATGTTAGACGCGAAATAGAAGCTATGAAAGGCGCTAAAAGTTACGTTGACAGCCAACTGCAAGTTGAACAACCCAAAGCCAAAGAGATTGACTATTTCGGTGACCCGGCTAGTGCTATTAAACAAAGTATTGAGGATCATCCAGTATTAAAGCAGCAGCAAGAGGAACTGTCTCGAATGAGGGCTGAAGGTGCGGCCCGTGAAATTGAGGCCAGACATCCAGACGCTTCTGCTGTGTTAAATGCTGATGATTTTAAAAACTATATTGCACAGTCGCCAAGTCGCACCGTGAGCTATTCCGCTGGCATGAAGTCTATGGATGTTGGAATTATGGATGAACTTTTATCGGCTTATAAGTCGATAAACCAGCCAACACCGGAGGTTGAAGCATTGAAGAATCAAGATCGTAAAGCCCAGGTTAGAAAAGCAGCAACGGGCAACGCTCAAGGTTCTTCAGAAACCTCTGCCGGTAAAACCATCTCACGCGATGACATAGTTAATCTCAAAATGAATGATCCAGACCGCTATCGGCGTTTATATCCTCAAATTGAGAAGATGTATCGAGAGGGTCGGGTCAAGTAATTTATTTTCTTATTTGAGGTGATTCATCATGGCAACATCCGTATATCCCGCCCAGGGCGGTAGTAGTAACGTCACAACTCAGGCAAGTTTTATTCCTGAACTGTGGTCCGATCAGGTACGCGCAGCATTTATGGCCCGTATCGTAATGGCTGGCATTGTTAAGCAAATGCCAATGACCGGGAAGAAGGGCGATACAATTAATGTACCCGCTCCTGGCCGTGGTAGTTCAGTAGCTAAAGCTGCTGGCACAGCCGTCACAATTCAGAATGATACTGCTGCAAACGTAGCAATCGTCATTAACCAGCATTGGGAATATTCTCGTTTGTTAGAGGATATTGCGGCAATGCAAGAACTAGCATCAAGTCAGGAATTTTTCACTGATGATTGTGGCTATTCTCTCAGCAAGGTTGTAGATACCAACTTACATGACTTAGGCAAAAGCCTGGGTGATGGTAACGGTACGACCTTTGTAAATTCAGCGTCTTTTTATGTTGATGCTTCCGGTGGTTTAACCGTTTACGCCCATGACCAGGTTGTTGTTGCCGATTTGCTTACTGATGCAGGATTCCGCGCTTTGATTGTGAAGCAGGATGATGCAGATGTGCCTTTCGATAAGCGGTATTTCGTAATTCCGCCAAGCGCCAGATCAACCATGATGGGTATTGACCGTTATGTAAGCTCCGACTTTGTAAATGGTCGTGGTGTCGATAACGGCAAGATCGGTAACATTTATGGTATCGATATTATGGTTAGCACTAACTGTCCTGTAACTGAAACTGCTGCTCAAAACTCAGCAGGTGGTGAATTGAAGGCAGCTATGCTTCTACATGAATCTTCCCT
>JAPKEK010000738.1 GCA_028822125.1 Pseudomonadales bacterium
CAGAGGATTTGAGCCACTTCTTCAGGCATCTTGAGGAAACCCTGGTGCAGGTAGGTTTTCATGATCCTGATAATCCCAGACAGCTGATTGCCCGATTAAGGCGGCTATTCCTGAGAATTCAGCCGGACCAGATGGAGATGAATATTCTCCGGGGATTTTTGACCGCGATTAACCAAATTGCTGCTAAGCAAGTCGATCAGGCCGTTTCTGATCAGCGTGTCGAATAAACTGGGGTCTGGTCGTGATGCCGGAATAGAGCATTTATGAGCTGGGCAGGGGTAATGCTGCAGCGGTATTGCCTTAATACCCGACTAAAATGCTTGGTTATTTAATGTGAGTGGAGTAAACTAGCCTCCACACTGAGAAACGAGCGCTCAGGAGCTATTGAGGCCCTGAATTTAGCATGATTAGAGCCATTAAATGTTAAAGCCATTAAATGTTAGAGCTACTAATTATTGAGAGATAACAGTCCATGAAACTGACAGCCCGAGGCCGATATGCAGTTACTGCGATGGTTGACCTGGCAATGCATGAACATGAAGGACCTACTAGTTTGTCTGATATTTCAGACAGGCAGACTATAAGCTTGCCTTATCTGGAACAGCTGTTTGCAAAACTGAAAAAGAGCAATCTGGTCGATAGTGTACGCGGCCCGGGTGGTGGATATCAGTTGAGCCGAAGTTGTCGAGAGATCTTCATTGCTGACATTGTCGTTTCTGTCAATGAACAGGTTGATGCAACTCGTTGTGCCGGTAAGGCAGATTGTCAGGGAGGCGAGACTTGTCTGACTCACGAATTATGGTCGGATCTCAGTGAACAAATTCATAACTTCCTCAGTGGCATAGACCTGGCGAGCCTGGTGGGGAAAAGAGAAATTCAGAAGATAGCCAAACGACAGAGTGCATTTCAGGATACAAGCCTGCGCTCACGCGATAAATCAACGCTGTTACCGGCTACCCAAATTTAGTGGAGTTATCATGAAAGTGCCAATTTATTTTGATTACGCAGCGACAACGCCAGTCGATCCTAGGGTCGCTCAGAAGATGAGCGAATGTTTAATGACGGAAGGGAACTTCGGTAACCCTGCCAGTCGATCCCATAAATTTGGCTGGGAAGCTGAAGAGGCGGTTGAAGTTGCCAGGCGTCAGGTTGCCGATCTGGTTAATTGTGACCCAAGGGAGATCGTGTGGACATCGGGAGCTACTGAATCTGATAATCTGGCCATTAAGGGTGTTGCTCAATTCTATAAGAAAAAAGGTAAGCACCTGATCACTTCAAAGATTGAACACAAAGCGGTTCTTGATACCTGTCGGCATCTGGAGCGAGATGGCTTTGAGGTTACTTACCTTGACCCGGGCGAGGATGGGTTGGTTCGCGCTGATCAGGTTAAGCAGGCGATACGCGAAGATACGATACTTGTCTCGATCATGCATGTTAACAATGAGATTGGTGTCTGCAATGATGTGGCCGCCATTGCAGAGGTTTGCAGGCAGGCAAAAGTCCTTTTCCATGTCGATGCGGCCCAGAGTGCAGGTAAGCTGCCAATTGATCTGTCGTCATGGAAAGTTGACCTGATGTCATTTTCTGCCCATAAAGTATATGGACCGAAAGGCGTTGGGGCACTTTACGTGCGACGCAAGCCGAGAGTTCGGCTGGAAGCACAGATGCATGGTGGAGGT
>JAPKEK010000068.1 GCA_028822125.1 Pseudomonadales bacterium
CAAACGTGACAGTTTTATCGGCCACCAGGATACCCTCTAGGAGTTGTCCAAGGCCGCCGATAATGAATCCGGAACTGATAGAACTTGTAGGCTTTTGGTAACGTACCGCTTCATCTTCATCGAAAATACCGCGTCTACTGGCAGAGGCAATGCAGGCCACCAGTTCTATGCTGTTTTCGCTGGCCAGGCGCTGCCATAATTCGGTTATCGAGGTTTCATCCTGGGGTGGCTCGGCCAGATCATTGGCTACCAGTACAGCACCCTGGTAAAAAAATACCCGATGAATTGTGTGGCCCGCGGTAACAGCGGCTTCAGCAAATCGATAAGCTGTTATGGGGCCCTGGCAGTGGAGGGGGTCGCCGAGTACAGCAAGCATGAATTTCATGGGTGCGTATTTCCTGGTGCTCAGCTGTTAACAGGACGAACCGCTGATGCCACTCGGTCTGGGCCGGATCAGCCAGAGTTCATCTTGTTTAGTTGTCTGTTAGTCGTCAGCCCAGCCAAAGAGCGCCAGCAGGTGAATAAACAGGTTATAGATGTTCAGGTACAGACTGACCGTCGCCATAATGTAGTTGGTTTCGCCGCCGTTGAGTATTCTGCTGGTATCATACAGGATTAACCCGGAGAATATGACCACGGCCATGGATGAAATAGCCAGGTGCAAACCAGAAATGGGGTACCCCATGAGGCCAGCGATCAGGTTGAACACGATAGCCCCGATAAGAACCCACAGACCCACCATGAGGAATCCGCCCATAAATGAGAAGTCTTTTTTGGAGATCAGCGTATAACCTGATAGCGAAAGGAATATAGCGCCCGTCGTCGCCAGTGCCTGAAAGATAAGAAAAGATCCTGATGCAGAACTCATTACATAATTGTTTAACATAGGGCCAAGTGCAAAACCCATTAAACCGGTGAAGCCGAATACCCAGTACAGCGCTTTGGCACTGTTGGCGACTCGGCGGAGGAAAAACAGCATCCCAAAGCTGCCCAGGAAGCAGAATATTGCAATCATGTGAGGTGGGTTGATCATCATTGAGGCAACCGCGGTTAAGGCACTCCAGACGAGAGTCATGGCCAATAAGGTGTAAGTTTGGCGCAACACTTTATGTCCTGAAAGGGTGCTCGGTGAACGTGCTTGGTCAATAAACCTGGCATCTGCCATAAGTAATCTCCTTCGGGTCTTCTTCCCTGTTAGATCTGTAATTGTAAGGGCTGTTACGACTAAATCAAGGACTCCTCGTATTCAGGGGTGAGTTTTCTATGCCTAAACTACTATTTTAGTATTATTTTTCAGGTTCTCGCAATCAATCTGGATGGCTCATTAACCTTGGCCGGTTCTAACCAGGTCATGCTGGTAAATGGTAGTAGCTGCTGCGGCCCATATCCAGGCCAGGCTATTCGGCCTGGCTGGCTTGATCTGGACTTGAAAGTGTATGAGCATATTCATAGGCTCTATTCCATAGGAGAGAGAATGTTAAAAAATTCAAATAAAAATATGAAAACTAGTACAAAAACTTGTACAAGAGAAGAAACATGTAATTTAACCTGATTATTTTGACGTTAACCTTAATTTTTACTCCGTTCGTCATGAGTGCTCTCAGCGCTAAGGCGCGCCTTAAGACCGTGTGGGAACAGGTTAACAGCAGTCTGACTTTTGCTTTTGCCGGATTGCTGCTGGCTGTGATCACAGCGGGTCTGGTCTGTTCGAATCTGGCAATGCAGTCAGCCGCAGGTGCAGCAATGGGAATTACTCAGGCAGGTTGATTATTCTGATAGGGATGTCTGAGGCTGGGCAAAGGTGATTGAAGGCGTATTTTCAGCTAGCTCAGATAAGGGCTCTGCCGAGCAGTGTCAGAGTTCCCGCATCAGCATCAAGTTCGGCATTTGCGCCGACTGGTATTATGCTCTGGTCATCCACATGACCAATCATTAAGCCACGCATAACCGGGATGGAAAGCCCTTCGCATCGCTGTTCAAGGACGGCCTCCATGCTGATGCTCGGTACATCTGCTTCATAGTCGGTGAACTTGCCAAATACCAGGCCATTGATCTGGCTGAAAACACCCGCCAGCCATAGCTGTGTAAGCATCCTGTCTACGCTGTACGGTGCCTCACTGACGTCTTCCAGAAACAGTATTTTCCCCCTGAAATCGGGCTCATAGGGTGTGCCCATCAGACTGGTTACCAGGCTCAGATTGCCGCCAACCAGGGGCCCCGTAGCCTTGCCCAGAACAAACCTGGTTATTCGGTTGTGTCGTTCTGCCCGCCCAGGGGCCTGGGAGAACCGGGGTGGAGCTGCAAGAGAGGTTGGGTGTTCACCGCGCATGATGATGCGGCTGAACTCCTGATAGGTATATTCGGTGAACTGCTGGCCGGCTATGGGTCCATGAAAGGTGATCAATCCCGTGATGCCATTGATTGCCAGGTGCAAGGCGGTGATATCGCTATAGCCTAACAATACTTTGGGGTTTGACCTGATTACGTTGTAGTTGAGCATAGGTAGGATTCGGGACGCGCCGTAACCGCCCCGGGAACAGAAAATACCCTTGATATCAGGATCTGCAAACATCCGGTTGACGTCTTCAGCCCTTTGGCTGTCGCTGCCGGCTAGGTAGCCATGGCGCTTATAAAGGTGCTTACCGGCGACCGCATTAAAGCCCAGAGAGCGAACCACATCCAGGGCATATTCGACGTCTTGATTCTCCCAGGTGTTGCTCGATGGCGCGATAACACCAATGTTCATGCCTGGCTGCAGCCTTTTGGCAAGGACTGGCTTTATTACCTTGTTTGAGCTGGCCAGGTTATTTGTGCTGGCCGTGGATTCAGGCAGGAGCCCCGTTGTGGTCGTTGCCAGCGCCAGATTAGATAGGAATTGTCTACGCTTCATTATTATTGGCCGAGTAGCGGTAATGTATCAGTCGATCGGTCTGAAAAGGCCTGGAGTCATAAACTGCAAGTGATGGAATCATGGTTAACAGATCTGGAAATTAACGGATTGGCTAAGATTAATGTATCAAGGGGTTATTTTCACGTATTTAACCTGCTGAATTGCAGGCTTTTTTGTAATGCAGGGGTTTCGATGATCCAGCTCGGGCAGAAAGGCCCGAGAGATGCGCGGTAGGCATGGATATACAGCCTCGGCAGGCCAGCGGAGACAGGTGAGCCTGCAGGCGGTAGCAGAGTGAGCGTGCTTTCATGTAATAGTAAAGCGTTTAATAGTAGCGCTTAATAGTAAAGCATTTAGCAGGCTACTAGGCTGTTGTCAGGGAGCAGTGTCCAGCACTAAAGATGGTTGATTTCTTCTTTTTTCCCCAGGGAAAACATGCGATGCTATGGGCCGCTGGCCAGTTCCGTCAGGCGATTGAATTGACTTATTATCAGGAGGGTTTATGTCTGAGTGCAGCAGGGTTAAACCAATGCTACCAGGGTTATTAAACCAGGAGCTGAGCAGCAGTGATATTAATGAGGTTCAGGCACACCTGTCGAGATGCGTTCAGTGTCGAGAACATATGAGTGGCTTACCTTCTTTTCAAAATAATAACTTACAAGAGGTTGTGATAGCTTCATCACATTCTACTTTAAGTAAAAGGTTCTATGTCGTACTGACAGCTGTTGCCATGGTGCTTTGTATCGGCGGCTATATCGCGCTTGCCGGGCATGGCTTAGTTTCGTTTATTCAGGATCCGGAAGAATCAGATTTCACTAAAATGGCGGCAATGGCCTTGTTGGTGGGGATGAGCACATTGTTTTCAGTGGTCGCCTATCAGCGTTATTCTAAAAGGAAAAGTGATCCCTACCAGGAGGTGGAAAGATGATTATCAGTACCGCTGAGTTTATTGCGTCTAGACCGGCTATCCGTACGCTGGGCCTGGTACGGGGAAATACAGTTCGAGCACGTCATCTGGGGCGGGACATTATGGCGGGTCTGAGAACCCTGGTGGGCGGTGAAATAGTTGAATATACTAAATTAATGGCCGAGTCTAGAGAGCAGGCAATGGATCGAATGCTGGATCAGGCTCGACTGCTTGGTGCAAATGCGGTGGTTTCCATTCGATTTACCACCAGTGTGGTTATGGGAGGAGCGGCCGAATTGCTGGTAACCGGCACCGCCATCATTATTGAAGAAGATTAAGTAAAGAAGATTAATTGAAGAAAGCTGGTTTGTGGACCGGTAACTTTTTTGTGCTTGAAGCTGGTGCCAGGAGCGGTTCATCCCACAATTGCTGCAGACTATCGAAAATGCAAGAAAAAATAACGTTCGATTGGGTATAATCATCTGAGATCAAAGCAAGACCTGATTATGGCTGGAATATTGAAAATCTTATTGTCCCTGGTGCTGATTGCTACCTTGTTCGGCTGTGCCGATGAAGAGGGTGACATGGGTGACAGTGATGCCAGCAGTGCCAAGCAGACATCAGATCGAGATAAGGAACCCAACAGGCGGCAAAGCAAGACAGAAAAAGATGCGTTAAAGCGCAAGTTCAGCGCGCGGCCAGTACCAGTTAGTACAGCGGCTGTGGAACGAGGCAGGCTGGATGCTTATTATTCCAGTACAGCCACTCTAACGGCGGTTGAAGAGGCTGTGGTGGTTGCGCGAACACAGGGAATTGTAGAAGCTATCTTCGTGGAAGAAGGTATTTTAGTTAAAAAAGGCCAGGCCCTTGCGCAGTTGGATACGAGACGCCTTTCTTTGGAAGTCAATCGAACGCAAACGAATCTGGAGAGTTTACAGCGGGCATTTGACCGTGCTGAGCAATTATTTAAGCGTAATATGATTTCCCCGGATGTTCACGATCAGGCCAGATTTAATCTAGAACGCGAACAGGCCACGCTGGCGTTACAATTGCACGACTTAGAAGAAGCAACCATCAGGGCACCGATTGATGGTGTTATTACCCTGCGTCACATCAAACTGGGTAATACCCTGACGCCAAATACAGCAGCTTTTGAACTCAAAAGAGCGGATACTGTTGAAGCAGTATTAAATATCCCGGAAAGAGAATTATCCAAGCTAAAAGCGAATCAAGTTGCCAAGGTGCGTATAGATGCCCTCGAACGGGCAGAATTTATTGGCTATATTGATCGAGTATCCCCGCAGATTGATGCCGATACCGGAACGGTTCGGGTAACGGTCAGGCTAGAGAATGAACTGGATCTGCTTAAACCAGGTATGTTTGCGCGGGTGGAAGTCCTTTTTGATTCCCATGAAAATGCCCTGCTGGTCGCCAGAGAAGCGATCATTATACAGCGTGATGAGCAGAGTGTGTTTATGATTAAAGAGGGTCTGGCAGTGATACAGGCCGTTACCACCGGCTATCTGATGGGTGAACTGATCGAAGTCGTTGATGGCTTAAGTGAAGGGGATCAGGTCGTTACACGGGGTCAGAGTAGCTTGCGAGAAGGCACCAGCGTTCGTATTATCGTGAATTAGGGGCTGGTCTTGTCCCTCGCAGGATTTTCAATCAGTCGACCGGTTACCATCTTCATGGCGACCTTCGGTGCGATGATGTTTGGCGCTATTTCATTGGATCGCCTTGGTCTAAATCTGCTTCCCGAGCTTACTTACCCAACACTGACCATTCGCACTGAATTCGAGGGCGCTGCACCTGCTGAGATAGAGGAACAGATTACGCGACGTATTGAGCAGAGGGTCGGTGTGGCCGGTGGTGTACGTAAGATGCACTCCATATCGGCAGCCGGTCGGTCCGATGTGGTACTTGAATTTGTATGGGGAACCGATATGGACATGGCGTCCATTGAGGTACGAGAAAAGCTTGATCTGGTCAGGCTGCCTGTAGAGATTGAAAAGCCCGTCTTATTGCGGCTGAACCCTAATCTTGATCCTATTTACCGCCTGACCTTGACTCGTCAACATAGAACCTCTGATCCCGTAAAAGAGCTGCAGCGGTTACGCCGTTTCTCAGATGAGTACCTAAAGCGAAAGCTCGACGCGGTTCCGGGTGTCGCTGCGGCCATTGTGGCAGGAGGCTACGAGGATGAGGTTTCTGTTTTTGTAGACCAGGAAAAGCTAGCGCAACTGAATATTACTGTGCAGGCCCTGGGACAGAAGCTTAGGGCTACCAATGTCAATCTGTCAGGGGGAACTCTGAAGGATGGCGGGCAGGAGTACCTGGTTCGAACACTCAATCAGTTTGCCACCATCGAGGACATTCAAAATACTATTATATTTCAGGAAATGGGCAATATCCTCAGGCTCAAAGATGTCGCTCAGGTTGAGGAGGGCCAGCGGGAGCGTGATGTGGTCATGCGCGTGAATGGCAGTGAGGCCATTGAGGTGTCCCTATACAAGGAGGGCGATGCTAACACTGTGGCTGTGGCTGGTTCGATCCGGGATGCTCTGGAAGAATTGACAGAAAGCCTTGAACCCGGGATGGAATTGACCACGATTTATGACCAGTCAGCATTCATCGAGGCCGCTATCAGTGAAGTGAAATCGGCCGCTGTTCAGGGTGCTTTTCTGGCGATACTGGTGCTTTATTTTTTCCTTAGAAAAATCAGGCCAACGCTGATCGTGGCGGCGACCATCCCTGCCTCCGTGCTGGTGACATTTTCACTGATGCGAAGCTATGATATTACCCTGAATGTCATGAGCCTGGGGGGTATAGCACTGGCCGTGGGCATGCTGATGGATAACGCCATTGTCGTCCTGGAAAATATTGCCCGCCGCTCAGATCAAGGCCAGCCAGAGAAGCAGGCGGCTGAGCAGGGCGCCTCTGAAGTCTCTGGTGCTGTCCTGGCCTCAACCTTGACCACCATTGCAGTATTTCTGCCCCTGGCATTCGTAGAAGGCATCGCCGGGCAATTGTTCAAGGATCAAGCTTTAACCGTGACTTTTGCACTACTGGTTTCTCTGGTACTTGCGCTGACACTTATTCCCATGCTTTCAGCGCTGAACTCAGCTAAATCAGAAGAATTCCCGCCAGACAGTCATCAATCTGACATCACATCAGATAGTAGGCTAAAGCGTTTGCTCTCCTATCTCCTAAAGAGTTTAAAGTGGGTATTTTCGTACCTCATAATAGTACCTCTGAGTTTTCTGCTTGTCCTGGTTATTAAAAGCTTTGCTTTAGTGCAGAGGTTTGTATTGGATCCCTTACTTCTGTTATTTGATATGGGCTATGGATTACTCGCGCGATTCTATGGGAAATTACTGGTGGTAGCCCTAGATCAGAGATTACTGACCGTGGGCTTGAGTTTATTGATGTTACTGACCACGGTTCTGCTACTGCCTCGCTTGTCGGTTGAACTGATTCCTGAAGTCTCCCAGGGGGAATTCAGGGTTGATATAGAATTACCACCAGGTACCCGGCTTGAGGTTACTGACCAGATAATGGCACGGTTACAGGCGGGCCTGAACAATTCTGGCAGGGTGGCGCGCAGTTATGCTGTTTCCGGTACAGGAGGGCGTCTTGATGCATCAGCGGTCAGTGGTGGTGAGAATATTGGTGAATTAAATATTGTCCTGACAGATGCAGATGATCGAGGTGCAGAAGCAGCAGCCATGGCTTATGTCAGAGGGATCCTTGATGATATTCCGGCGCTGCAATACACCATGGAACGCCCGCAGTTGTTTACATTCGCGACACCCCTTGAGATCGAAATTAGTGGCACCGATCTGCAGGATATTAAATCAGTGGCAGACGAACTGGTTAATGAATTGCAAGCTTCTGATCGTTTTGTTGATGTCGAATCGAGCATGGTGGCAGGCTATCCTGAGTTGCAGGTTCGGTTCGACCAGGACCGTATAGCGGCCTTGGGCCTGACAGTGCCCGATATCGCCAACCGGATTGTCAAGAAGGTCAGGGGCGATGTGCCCACTGAGTTCAGCTGGGATGATAGAAAGGTAGATATTCGCTTGAGAGTCGCGGAGCAGGAGCGAGACTCTAAAAGTGATATCGAAAACCTGATCATAAACCCAGAGTCTGCTAGACAGATTCGTCTGTCCAGCGTGGCAGAATTAGTGGAGACTCTGGGTCCTGCAGATATTCAGCGTGTGGGCCAGCAGCGGGTCGCGATAGTCAGTGCCATCAGTACTGATTCAGACCTTGCAGTTGCTTCAGCTGAAGTTGAAGAGATGCTGGCCGAAATCGGGCATCCACCCGGTATTAAGAGTTACGTGGGTGGCCAGAGTGAGGAAATGAAAACATCTTTTGATTCACTGCAGTTTGCACTGCTGTTGGCTCTGATTCTGGTTTATCTGGTTATGGCGTCGCTGTTTGAGTCCTTG
>JAPKEK010000069.1 GCA_028822125.1 Pseudomonadales bacterium
CCTGAACAGATCATTAATACAGATATCATCATTACTGCTACCGCCAGCAGTCAGCCCATTATAACCAAAGAGTCCGTTGAAGAAGCGCTGATCCGACGCAAGCACAAGCCCATATTCATGGTCGACCTCGCCGTCCCACGGGACATCGAAGCTACCGTGGCTAACCTTAGGGACGCTTACCTGTACAGCCTTGACGACCTGCAGGAGATGATCGAAGAAAACCTAGCCCATAGACTGGCTGCCGCTGAGGAAGCAGAAAAGGTAGTACAAGCTTCATTGGCTCAGTTTCTAACTGAATTGCGCAGCCGGGATGCCGTGAATACCCTGGTTTCGTTCCGCCAACAGATAGACTCGCTGAAAAACAATGAGCTGGAAAAAGCAATTTCGCGCCTACAACACGGGGACTCTGCGCACCAAGTGCTGACTCAATTCGCAAATCAGTTTACTCAGAAACTGACCCACGGACCCAGCCTGCAGATCAAAAAGGCCGCTGCTGAAGGTGAAATGGAATTAATCTCAGCCATCAACAAACTTTTCAATCTAGCCGGCAGGGATGAGCAATGAAAGCATCACTGAAAACCAAATTAAATCAAGTGGTCGAACGCTTCGAAGAATTATCGGCTCTATTGAGTGATTCTGAAATCATAGTAAACCAGGATCGTTTCAGGGCTTACTCAAAAGAATACTCTGAAATTGAATCAGTCGTGCAAAACTACCAGGACTACCAGAAAACGGAAATATTGATCACTGAAGCGGAACTCATGCTAGCAGATGAAGATCCTGATATCCGTCAGATGGCCCAGGAAGAATTAGCTGAACTGGAACCCCGCCTCAGTGATCTTGGCCAGCAACTGCAAATCCGACTTCTACCCAAAGACCCCAACGACGGTAATAATATTTTCCTTGAAATCAGGGCTGGAACAGGCGGTGATGAGGCTGCCATTTTTGCCGGTGACCTACTCAAAATGTACTTGCGTTACGCCGAGAGCATGAACTGGCAGGTTGAAATCCTCAATGAACGGGAAGGAGAACATGGTGGCTATAAAGAAGTCATCGCCAGAATTGAAGGCAAGCAGGTATACGGCAACCTGAAATTTGAATCTGGTGCTCATCGCGTACAACGTGTACCGCAGACCGAATCCCAGGGTAGAATTCATACGTCAGCGTGTACCGTTGCAGTGCTTCCTGAAATCAACGATATAGATGCCATAGAGATAGAAAAGAGCGACCTTCGAGTCGATACTTATCGGGCCAGCGGTGCTGGCGGTCAGCACGTTAATAAGACAGATTCGGCCGTACGACTAACTCATCTACCCAGCGGACTGGTGGTCGAATGCCAGGATGAAAGATCACAGCACAAGAATAAGGCCAGAGCCATGAGCCTGCTGCAGGCAAGGTTGCTAGATAAAGCTCAATCAGAGCAATTCCAGGAGCAGGCCAAAAGAAGAAAAATTCAGGTCGGCAGCGGCGATCGTTCTGAGAAGATCAGAACTTATAATTTCCCCGATGGCAGAGTCACAGATCATCGTATCAACCTAACGCTACATCGACTCTCGCAAATCATGGCAGGCGAATTAAACAGCATTGTTGATCAATTGCTGCAGGAGTATCAAGCAGATCAGTTGAATTCCCTGGGACTGGATAACGAGGCTAATGTCTGAATCCATACAGACATTAATTAATTCAAGCAGGGAACTATTGCCAGCTTCGGACTCACCAAGAATTGACTGCGAACTATTGCTTTGCCTGTGCCTCGGGCAGAATCGTGCCCAGTTGATTGCTCGAAGCGACCAGATACTAACAACAAGGCAATACAAACAACTCTGCAGCCTTTTGAAAAGAAGACAGGAAGGCGAGCCCATAGCCTACATTCTGGGTTTTCAGGAATTCTGTGGAAGGTCTTTCATGGTTGACAGGCATACCCTTATCCCGCGCCCGGATACAGAGTTGTTAGTCGAAATCATCCTGGATCGATTTGACCCTAGCCCTAGGAAAATAATAGATCTTGGTACAGGCTCCGGGGCTCTTGCAGTGACTATTAAACAGGAACGCTGCAACTGGCAGGTACTCGCAACTGACATCAGTGCGGCAACTCTTAACATGGCAAAACAGAATGCGCCGATAAATGCCTCCATCCAGTTCCTTCAGGGAAACTGGCTTGATTGTATTGACCACGCCTGTATCGACTTAATTGTGGCAAACCCACCGTACATTGCCAGTACAGACCCCCATCTAACCAAGCTTCGATTTGAACCCAGAAATGCGCTAGTGTCTGCAGGTAATGGCCTGCGGGACCTGGCGACAATCATAGAGCAGTCGGTCCGGGTGCTATCAGCCGGTGGTAGCCTGCTCTTAGAACACGGCTACAGCCAGCAGGCGGAAGTCGAAAACTTTATGAAAGCGGCTGGCTATGTAACCGAGAAGTTTAATGATCTCAATGACCAGCCCCGAGCAATGATCGGATACAGGGAATAAAACGTTGATAGACGATGAATTATTGCGGTACAGCCGACACATTCTTCTTCCTGAAATAGATGTGTCCGGCCAGGAAAAACTGTTAGCCGCTCATGTCGCTATAATCGGCATTGGTGGCTTGGGTAGCCCGGTTGCTCTATATCTGGCAAGCTCGGGTATCGGCAAGCTTTCCTTGATAGATTTCGACTCTGTGGACTTAAGCAACCTGCAAAGACAAATTATTCACGATACCGATCACCTGGGTACCGCTAAAGTTTCATCGGCCCAGGGAAAATTGGCCGCGCTTAACCCTGGAACTTCTGTTCAGGTTTATGCCGAGAAACTTTCGGATTCAGAAATCAGCGCTGTGATCAAGGAAGTCGACGCAGTCGTGGACTGTACCGATAACTTCGCCACTCGTCTGACGATCAACCAGGCCTGTGTACAACATCAGGTTCCGCTTGTTTCAGGAGCGGCTATTCGCATGGAAGGCCAGCTCATGGTTTACGATCCGAGCATAGCAAATGCGCCCTGTTATGCCTGCCTGTACCAAAATACGGCCGAACTGGACCTGAATTGCGCAACCACCGGTGTGGCAGCCCCACTGGTGGGCATAATAGGCAGTATGCAGGCCATGGAAACTTTGAAAATTCTCGTTGGTTTTGGTGAGCCAGCGACGGGGTCCCTGCTGATCTTTGATGCTGCCAACACGCAGTGGCAACGATTTCGGGTTACCAGGCGAGCAGACTGTCCTGCCTGTGGAGACTAGAATTAGACCTGGTTGACCGGGTCAAGCTAGAACAATTCTCCGTTTGCCTGCAGGTCAGCATGATACGATGACCTCACCAGCGGTCCGCTGGCTACGCTGGAAAACCCCAATTCTCTGGCCATTTCACCCAGTTGCAAAAATTCATCCGGATGAACAAACCTTGACACCGCCAGATGGTCTTTACTCGGCTGAAGATATTGACCCAGTGTGAGCATGTCAACATTATGGTCGCGCAAATCGGTCATAACCGCCTCTACCTCAGAAATTTCCTCACCCAGCCCCAGCATCAGACCTGACTTGGTGGTGACCTCGGGTTGCAACTGCTTATATCGCTGCAGGAGTTGCAGGGACCAGGAATAATCGGCGCCCGGTCGGGCCTTTTTGTACAGTCGCGGCACAGTTTCAAGATTATGATTGAACACGTCGGGTGGTGTCTGCTCCAGAATATTCAGTGCAATATCCATTCGGCCCCTAAAATCCGGCACTAACACTTCCAGACGAGTTTTCGGATTGGACTGACGAACAGCTCTTATACAGGCAGCAAAGTGGCTTGCACCGCTATCCTTCAAATCATCTCTATCCACCGATGTCACCACCACGTAATTTAGCTTCATCTCCTGCACTGCCGCTGCCAACTGCTGCGGTTCATCTGGATCAAGCGGATTGGGTTTACCATGCGCCACATCGCAGAAAGGACACCGCCTGGTACAAATTTCCCCCATGATCATGAAAGTTGCCGTGCCGTGAGCGAAACACTCAGAAAGATTGGGGCAGCTAGCCTCCTCACACACTGAAGCTAGCTGACGCTTACGCAATATGGCCTTGATCCGCGCCACCTTCGGATCGGCGCTAATCCTGATGCGCAGCCAGTCAGGTTTTCTCTGGGTCACTGTCGACGGCACGACTTTTACCGGTATTCTACGGACCTTATCTGCGCCTCGAAGTTTTTCACCCTGAATCAGACGATTTCTATCTTTAGAACCCATGGCACCAATCCTCCGGCGTTCTATGCCGATAAGCAAATTGCTGCAGAAGTCGTTGTGCAAGGTCCTGTTTCAAATCTGCCATAGCAATCTCAACTCCCAAACCATATAAATCCTGTATGACTAATCCTGGGAAACCACAGGGGTCAATACGTGAATACGGCTCAAGATCCATTTTAACATTCAAGCTCAGACCATGATAAGCACAACTGCGGCTTACTCTGAGCCCCAGAGAGCAGACTTTCGCACCTGCAACGTAAACCCCTGGCGCTGATTTTTTCGCCTCAGCAGGCAAACCATAAGAGCCTAGCAGGCCAATCACTGCCGACTCAATACCATCGATCACCTGGCGGACACCAAGCCCCTTTCTCTTTAAATCAAATAAAAGATAAACCACCAGCTGACCGGGCCCATGATAAGTCACCTGGCCGCCGCGATCAGACTGAACTACAGGGATATCGCCAGGTGCCAGTATATGCTGCTGCCTGCTATTCTGACCCAGCGAAAATACGGAGTCGTGTTCCAGCATCCAGAGCTCATCCACACTACTTTCAGTTCTTTGCCGCGTAAAATTCTTCTGTCGCATCAGGGTATCGGCGTAATCCAAGCAATTGAGATCACGGATCACTACAGTTTCCATCAAGGGAGTTTTCACCGTCATAAGCTACAGGACCATTCGCACCGCTTTCAACTGCTTCAAATCAACAAACATTAATTTTATCTGCTGTTCACTCAGGGCCCAGAAATTGATAGTTAAAGCTTCATACTTACCATGCCGGCTCGGTCGCAATGAGGAATTAGCCAAATTACAATTGGTATCATAACGATTGACAATATTCAGTACCTGAGCTGCAAAACAGGGTGAAGCCTCACCGATAATCTTTATTGGGTAGTCGCAGGGGAATTCGATTTTTGGCGGTTCATCCATAGAAAACTACAGGGCCGATGTATTGCCGGAAATCAATTCCGTAAAAATTAATGTTAGTTCGTCCCAAATCCAACCAAAAAAGCCTGCTTCTGCAACATCATTGAGCGCCAATACCCGCATTTCTGAAAGAATTTCACCCTCTAAAGTTAATGTCAGCGTCCCTAACGCCTGACCCCGCGTCAATGGCGCCTTGATAATCGGATCCACCTCAATACTGGCCATAAGCTGATCGCGCTGTCCGCGTGGAATTGTGATTGCCAAGTCCTCTTCAATACCCAGTTGAATAGATTCGTGAAGACCTCCCCAGACTCTCACTTTACGTAAGTTGTCCTGAGCCTTGTACAAAGAAACGGTTTCGTAGAATCGAAACCCGTAGGTCAGTAACTTCTGCGTTTCACTGGCCCTGATTCGTTCCGAGGCAGCCCCCATGACAACCGATATCAATCTCATGCCTTTCTGCTGCGAAGAAGCCACCAGACAATAGCCGGCAGCGTTGGTATGGCCTGTCTTGACACCATCAACAGTCTCATTCCTGAACAACAGGGAATTCCGGTTAGCCTGCCTGATATCATTATAAGTGAAGTACTTTTCCTGATAAGTCTTATAGTGTTCCGGATAGCGCTGAATGAGCGCTGATGTCAATGTCGCCAGATCAGCTGCTGTTGTGTAGTGTGCTTCATCGGGCAACCCAGTTGCGTTCTTAAACTGGCTATTAGGCATCCCTAACCCTTCGGCTTGCTGGCTCATCATCTCAGCAAATGTTTGTTCACTACCGGCAATAAATTCAGCCATTGCCACACTTGCATCATTTCCGGATTGAATAATAATGCCTCGTAGCAGATCCTCCACTGAAACATGGGTACCTTCCTGTATGAACATTCTGGAGCCTTCCATCCTCCAGGCATTAACGCTCACCGGGACTAAATCACTCAGACTGATCCTACCCTGCTTGATCTCTGAGGCTATTACATAGCTGGTCATTATTTTCGTCAGGCTGGCAGGAGGTAATCTCACCTGGGCATTATGTTCAGCAAGAATCTTCCCGGTGGTCGAATCAATAAGAATATAGCTTTCAACCGCTAACTGGGGTGCTGACGGAATAATCACCGACGCTGCTGTGGATTCGAGCGACCAAAACATAAGCGTTAGAAGTGCTATTTTTAACATTTTTATTATCTTCCAGGTATCGGCTTATTCTAACTCGAGTTCCTTTATGCTGCTAATGGATCTCGACCCTTATCGGTTTATCCAAACTTAATTCTGACAATATCGAACTTATTCCTGATTCAACCGTTGCAGACTGAATAGGACCAATCCAGACCTTATTTATACCCAGAGAGTCCATTTCACTTTGCAATACCCTTACCGGCACATCCAGCCCCTGGCTGACTAACAGGGTAGCCACCCGAGCCCGCAAACGGCTCGCGCTAACAGCCAGCTTAAACGCGCCAATCTGAAGATACAGACTGGCCGTTACCTGCTCGGATGGATCAGGGACAATCCTGTCGGGATAGTTCAACGAATCCAGTGCCTCAATAACAACAGGGGCAGTCCCTTTACCGGAGAAACCGAGTTTAACCGCAGCGCTATAGGAAAGATCAATTAAACGATCATCATGGAAGGGGCCTCGATCGTTAACCCTGACATCAACTTTTTTACCATTATCCAGATTAGTCACCCGGGCCATCGTTGGCAACGGCAGCGTTTTGTGGGCTGCCGTAAGCTTATACATGTCATAAACTTCACCATTGGATGTCAGTCTTCCATGAAATTTTTTGCCGTACCAGGATGCGACGCCAACCTCTACATAACCCTGACTTTGCTCCATAACCTCATAGGTATCTCCATAGACAACATAACGATGCTGCCTTGATCGTGCCTGCTGCTGTATTTTCGCACTGATGTCATTGGACGATGGTCCTAACGGACCGGCTGCAACTGGCGTCGACTCAGCAGGCAGTTCATCAACCACAGGCTCTGGTTGTATCATCACCCTTGATTGACTTGCTGAGCATGCTGTCAGCATCAGTATAGTGATAACCTGCACCGCTATTGATAAAGCATACTCTCGCTGCAGTCGAGGCTTCAATCGACCTGCCTATTGAGCCCGCCACGCTGAGCCAATTGCTGACTCAACTGAAAAACAGCCATGGCATAAAGCCTGCTATGGTTATATCGGGTAATCACATAGAAATTTTTCAATCCCAGGAAGTATTCGTTGCCCGCCTTTCCCTGCAACCTCATTGGACTGACTTCAGCTGTATCTTTCAGGTCCGCGCTGACCGGCAGACCGGCAAGCCTTACTTCTGCAATCGTCATAGAAGGTTTTAACGAAACATTAAAGCTATCACTGGTTAGAGCGCCGAGGTCGTCAATTCTCATTACAACTGCCTGCCTGTCCAGCCAACCGTGGGTGTGAAGATAATTCGCGACGCTACCAATCGCGTCTATTGGATTGTTCCAGATATCTATCTGACCATCCTGGTCAAAATCAATGGCATATCGCCTATAACTACTCGGCATGAATTGTCCCAGCCCCATGGCACCAGCATAAGAACCCAGCAGCGACGCAGGATCGACCTTCTGTTCTCTTGCGAGTAACAGCATGTGCTTTAATTCACCCTCAAAAAATCGCGCCCTGGGTGGATAATCAAATGCCAGCGTACTCAAAGAATCCAGAACTCGATAACTTCCTGTGTTTCGTCCATATGAAGTCTCAATACCCAGAATGGCTGAAATAATCTCCGCGGGCACACCGAACTCTGCCTCGGCTTTTGCCAAGCTGCTACGGTGGGATCTGATAAATTCCACACCCTGGAATAGCCGTTTTTCAGTAAGGAAAATATCCTGGTACTTATCCCAGTGTAAAACTCGCTCAGCGGGTCGGGAAATAGCGTCAATAATTTGCTGCTTATACTCAGCCTGGGCAAATAGATCCAGCAACTGTTGCCGGTCAAAGCCTTCCTTTAATACCAAGTCGTCGATAAAACGCCTGGTTTCCGGGTGCTCCGCGTAAGCGGCAGCGGCAGCGGCTACCACCGACAACGAAATACACGCAAAAACCGAACAAAGCAATAACTGTACGGCCCGTTTTGTAACTTGTTTCATAATGATTG
>JAPKEK010000739.1 GCA_028822125.1 Pseudomonadales bacterium
CTTCAGTCTTGATTGTTGTTGCGCTAGCCCACTGCTGGCCATGACACCCCTCAATTATGCTTCCTCCAATACAGCAATACATTATATCGAGGCGGGTACGCCTTATCCAGATGGTATTACTGTTAAGACAGGTCCTTATAACCTCTGATTCATAGCCTCAATAAAACTGTTACTCAGGACTCGGGAGTAGGAAAACTTTGTCGAACCATCTGACGTTCTGAAGCCGTCAATTCTGACGGGTTCTTATCGAGCAACCCTTCAATTCTCAATTTCTTGACTTGGCTTTGCTGCTGCTTCAGTTTCTGCTGTATCAGACCAACAAATTCATCACGAAGCTGGGGTGCCCCCAATAAAGGCTTGTAATCAAAGGCCTGCCTGATCTGTCTCTGCTGATGTTTACTGGGAAACAAGCTCATGATCTGGCCAGGGTTGGTCAATCCATCCGAGGAAATTCTCAGCGCTATCTGTGCCAACAGATTGTCCTGGGTACGATCCAGTAATACCTCATATTCACTACTTTTGAATTCCAAAGCCAGATCTGGCTGGAGCACCAACAGTGCCAGCGCCAGATCAACGGATTCATTAATCTCCTGCTGATCTGCCAATCCAGGCGCTGCTACAGGCTGAGGATCCATAGCCGGGGTAGCATACTTTGCGGTGACAGCTTGCAGTCGCTCCTTATCCAAACCCGTTTTTAGGGCCAGTTCATCGATCATCAAATGTCTGAATACGCCTTCCTGCATATTATTAAGATACGACATGGCCAGCTTACTCAGTGCCGCCTTGCCGGAAATCGTATCAATATCAATGTTCTTCGATACCAGATCCTGCTGAATTTTACGGAAAAACCAGTCCACAAAAGTATCGGCCTGCTGCAGCCGTTCCGCAAAACCTTGGCTACCTTCGCTCCGCACCAGGGAGTCGGGATCTTCCCCATCAGGTAGAAACAGAAATTTGGCGCTGCGCCCATCGCTCAGTAAAGGTAATACGATCAGCAAAGCTTTCCAGGCGGCATTTCGACCAGCCAGGTCACCGTCAAAGCAAAAGACAATTTCCGATACCTGCCGGAACAAGCGCTCAACATGTTCGACCGTGGTTGCGGTACCCAGAGTGGCCACAGCAAAATGGATACCATGCTGGGCTAAAGCAACAACATCCATATAACCTTCTACCACTAAAATTCGATCTAGTTTTGCCTGACTCTTCCTGGCCTCGTAGAGTCCATAGAGTTCACGTCCCTTGTGGAAGACTGTGGTTTCGGGAGAGTTAAGATACTTGGGTTTACCATCACCAATAATACGCCCACCGAACGCAATGGTTCTGCCTCGCAGATCTCGAATGGGAAAAATAATCCGATCTCTGAAACGATCATATCGCTTCTTTTCCTCCGGCTGGTCTATGAGCAAACCAGCGTCGATCATGGAGGACACATCTACATCGGACAGAGCCAACGCTTTTAACAAATTGTCCCAGCCCGGTGGAGCAAAACCGAGGCCAAAATCTCTGGCAATTGGCCCGGAAAGGCCTCTGTTTTTTAAGTAGTCTACTGCTTTCGCCCGCTGCCCGTGACTACGCAGCTGCACTCGATAAAAATCTGCGGCCTTTTCAAGTTGAAGCAATACCGATTTTCTGCGCAGGCTCTCTTCTGAAGACTGTCTCTGCCTGTCATCCGGGAC
>JAPKEK010000740.1 GCA_028822125.1 Pseudomonadales bacterium
GGGTTGCCCACATCAGGACACACTCCATGGAATGACTCATTAGCTGGTCTACCTGCTCTTCTGTGAACGGGTAAACCGATACAATTTCATGATCGTGAGTCTGAGCCATTCCAATATCCTTTTTGATATAATTTAATTTAATTTAATTCAAGCCCTGCAAACAGCAGAAACTGACACTCAATTAACCTTACCATACATTAAATGAGCAATTCCAAATGTGGAACAATATCAGGATAAAACTAGCCTGTAAGCCTGCTCCGCATCATCCTCTCTGCACTGCAAATCACCATTGTTCACCATAGGGTCTGATAACACTTTCAAAACTCCACGCAGACCGTGGCTGGCTCACCAGACGGTAGCATTCGTTGGCGATGTCTTCTGGTTGGCAAAAGAATTCAGTGGGTTTGTCGGCATAACGCCTTCGAGTCCAGGGCAGGTCAATGACAGCATCAATGGCGCAATAAGCGACATGAATGCCCTGTGGCCCCAGAGACCTCGCCATGCTCTCCAGTAAGATTCGCTGGGCAGCCTTGGTGGGAGCAAAACCGGCGAACCCCTCCTTGCCTCGGTAAGCGGAGGTGTTACCGGTTGCTAGAATTGCGCCCGTCCCCCGCTCAATCATGGCTGGCGCAACCCAGCGCGCCAGGTGCAGCAAAGCCATGGTATTAACCTGGAAATTCTGCTGAAGCAGCGCTGGATCAATTTCCATAAAACTGCCAAAGGCACCACCTACCGCATTATGAATAAGCACATCTGGGTAGCCATGGTCTCTCTCGATTAAGGCAAACTGATTTCTCAGCTGAGCAAGGTCACTGACGTCACAAGGAAAAGAAGCCGTGCCGGGAATTGTTTCCACCAGTTGCTGCAGGCGCGTTTCATTCCTTGCCATCATGGCCACGCGATAACCCTTTGCGGCGAAATGCCTAACAATAGCACTACCGGTACCAGGACCCACGCCGGTAATCAAAAGCAGCTTTGAATGTTCACTCACGGGGAGGGACACACTACCGATCCTAACCTAATAAATTGTACAACCTGCATCAATAAATACCCTGCCCGACACACTTAATTTGCTGAAATTTCTTTGACTTTGATCCGCAGACCATCGGAACGAACCAGAATCTTTGAACCCATAAACCCTCGCTCGAGCCTGACTCTATCACCTTGCTTGAACTGGCTTCTTGTGCCCGAATCCTTGGCAAAACGGCGGCCATCTTCAGCGATAAAGGTAACTCTAAGAATTTTATTTCGATATACATCGACAATCTTGAACTGGTCAACCTCTGGCTCCACCGCGATGACCGCCTCCACAACCTGTTGTCTAAGCGCTTGTTTAACTTCTGTAGTCGCGCGAACTTCCTCAACCTCAATTATTTTAGTCTGCACCCGATTGGCCATCGCATCGTAGCATTTAAGACGCTTATCGACATCCTCCAGCGCTGCACATTCGAGCAGACTGGCAGCAAAAATTGGCTGTATTGCCATACACAGTAACAACCCAGTTGCTATTTCTTTCCGGCTAATTGCCATGCCAGCAATCCTTTTTCATCATAGATTTCCTTACATTCTAACACTTCAATACCGGCTTGTTTGCATAGCCCCTGGAATTCATGAATTCCACTCTCATCTTTAGCAACTGAAACCATTTCCTGAAACCGTCCCTTATAAGCCTG
>JAPKEK010000070.1 GCA_028822125.1 Pseudomonadales bacterium
CACCAACGCGACGCGGCACTCAGAAAGTGGCTTGCTGAGCCGACTGAAAGGTATATCCTCAAAGTGAGCCCACTGATAAGGTTTTTTATAGCCCTGGGAAAGGTAGTAGTCTCGGGTTCGGTCAATGTATCTGACTGGATCGCTCAAGGTTATCCTCCGGGATTAAAAGAATGCCAGATTAGAGACTACTCTTTGCTACGGGTCTCAGCAATGGCATGACTAAGACGTGATTCCATTCCCCTGGCCGCAAATTAAGACTTGCTAATATCAGTCAACAACCACTGCGAGACTTGAACGAGACCAGGTATCGAAGACAATGTTAGCAGGCCCATACGGCTGGCAAAAGGCTAACGGGCTCATAATCAAAAACCATCATTTCAGAGTTCGGCGAACACTGCACTTTAAGTGCCTGAGCAAACCCAGATCATGCCCAGGCAGCCTAAGTCGTTTCAGCTATTAGTTTTCAGATCGCCAGAATTGGGTTTTTGGCTGAGCCGAATTATTTTCTAGAATATCATCTGCACTTTCGACAAAATCCTGGTAATCAAAGCCAGCGCCTAAATCAACGCCTCTGTTGGCATAGACCATGTCTGACGCAAACCTGCCCCCTGCTGCCTGGATTATTCGACCATTGGGAGCGTCCTCTGACGCCATATATAACACCGCTGGACTCACCAGTTTTGCGTGATTGGAGGCTTCCGGGTTGTCAGCATCAATATCACTACCCGGAACGCTGGCGGTCATCCTTGTAGAGGCACCCGGCGATAGACAATTCACATGAATATTATGGGAAGCGCCCTCTCTAGAGAGATTATTCATCAGGCCAACCATGCCCATTTTTGCTGCACCATAATTTGACTGGCCGAAACTGCCTAGAATACCGGACACAGATGAGGTAAATATCACCCTGCCAAAATTCTTCTCATACATTATTGGCCAGGCATGCCAGGTGACATAAGCGGACCCATTGAGGTGAACATTGATCACCAGGTCCCACTCATCAAGACTCATCTTCTTAAAAGACTTGTCCCGCAATATCCCGGCATTGTTAACGACGATATCGACCGTTCCATATTCCTTCACAGCCGTTTCAACGATACTCCGCGCGCCTTCACGATCCGACACAGAAGCTTTATTGGCAACAGCCTCGCCCCCTGCAGCCCTGATCTCCTCTACGACCGCGTCAGCGGCATCACTCTGCCCGGTACCATCCACAGCACCGCCCAAATCGTTCACCACGATGCGTGCACCATGTTCAGCTAACAGCAATGCATGTTCTTTGCCTAACCCACCCCCTGCGCCAGTAATAATGGCAACTTTCCCATCCACACTCATGATTGAATCTCCAGATTACATAAAGGGGCAATTAAGCATTTCTTGACCAAGTTAGCAAGATGGGCATGCAGATCCTGAGAGAAAGCAAAGACCTGTCATTTCGCGATCTGGCAGTAGTAAGCTTATCCGGACTGCGGAGAACAACGAATTCAATTCACGCCTGTTTACAGTTGACTGATAACCGCCCGTAGGGGCATATCACCACTCTGTAGAAAAGGTGGATCCCGGTCGGCTCACGAAAGCTGCTGACATTGCGACTATCGAACCGGTTTGCAGTTAAGTAGACTATCCAGCAAACCAGCGGAGGAGAAAGATGCAAGGGAGTACGCTCGAGCAGTTGCGTATTGAAGGCCGGGTAGGCCAGGGATTTGAGTCAGTACAACGATTATATGAACACAACATGCGAAACCTGGCGGAAAGAAACACCCAGCTCTGTGTTTATTATAATGGGGAGCGGGTAGTTGACCTGTGGGCTTCAGCAACGGGCGATACCCACTTTTCCGCAGACTCCCTTGTTAATGTTTTCAGTAGTGGCAAGAGCCTTGAAGCCATTGCCATGGCATCTCTGGTTGACAAGGGTTTATTAGACTACAACACTCGGATTAGTCACTATTGGCCCGAGTTTGGCGCCGCTGGAAAACAATCGCTGACAGTGGCCGAACTCATGCGCCACGAAGCAGGTCTCGCCGTCTTTCAAACAACCCTGGAGCCACAGGATCTGCTTGCCAATAATATCAAGAAAAACAGGATAGGCGAGGTTATCGAAGGTCATACCCAGAGATTCCGCAAGGTACCAGGCAGCCGGCGTGAATACCACGCCATCACCCGGGGATGGATTGTTAACGAGATTTTTCGCCGAATAGATCCGAGGGGCCGAACCATCGGGGAATTCCTTCGTGAGGATATCAGCGAACCGCTGCAGACAGATGTCATCATCGGTGTCCGGGAGGCAGAATTAGATCGCATTTCTGACGTAACGCCCCTTGGTACTGGCTTCCAGTTTAAAGAAAGTCTGAAACCGAAATTTCTGAGGAGAATGGAACACAATATCTTCCAAATCCTCGGTAGAATAATTCGCCTGATGCCAATGCTTCGTAACCAAACAACGGCCGGGGCTCCCACCCCCCTTAAGGGTATGAGCGGGCTAACTTTTTTTAACGATGCCACCTTCAGAATGGGTGAAACCCCCTCCGCTAACGCCAATTGCAGCGCAAGAGGCCTGGCTAAACTCGCTGCCATGATGGCTGCCGGCGGTAAATGGGCTGGGACCGAGTATCTGAGTGAGTCAGCCTGGAAATCACTGCATGATAACCCGGTTACAGTCGCTATGGGGCGCAGCAACACAACTTTTACTCAAGGTGGTGTCGCGAATTTTTCAAAACCATCTGAGCCCAGCACGCAATTTGAAAGAGCCTTCAATACCGGCAGGGAAGGCTTTTATGGTTGGATGGGGCTAGGCGGTTCCATCTTTCAATGGCACCCTCAATACAACATTGGGTTTGGCTACGTTCCGACTTCGCTCAATGTTCTGGATATCGTTAACGAGAGAGGCAAAGGCTATCAGGCTGAGGTACTGCGCTGCATCGAAAAAATCAAATAGACCCCAGCACCCTCGCTCAGCGATATGTTGGTAAAAAACAAAACCCCTGGTCACACCGACGCATGCGCTGATGGCCAGGCAGTTACTGCCGAGGGCCATTTCAATGCGGATAGCCTAAAATCGATCGCGACCTCTGCTTAAGCATCATTTTAATTGGCCTCCTGCAATACTCTTTCATTCATGTGAGAATGTAAGCTGTCCATCGAGTTTACGAAGTACCCATGACCCAACCTTCTGATTCAGACCAACCCGGCGTCACCACCGCACCCTGGTATCGCTGGTATGCGCTGGCGGTTCTGGTGCTGGTATTTACCTCAAGTCATGTCGATCGGCAGATTATGGGCATATTACTTGAACCCATTAAACACGACCTGAACGCCAGTGACACACAAATGGGTTTTCTGATCGGGCTGACATTTGCCTTGTTTTACGCCACCCTGGGTATGCCCATCGCCATGCTCGCAGACCGGGGCAATAGAAGAAATATTATTACCTGGGCTATTACCATCTGGAGTGGTATGACAGTGCTCTGTGGCTACGCACAGTCCTTTGCCCAATTGGCCATCACGCGCATTGGTGTCGGCATTGGTGAAGCGGGTTCCAGCCCGCCGTCGCACTCGATGATTTCAGATATGTTCCCGATGAGACAACGTGGCACCGCCATGGGAATTTACGCCCTGGGTGTCAACCTGGGCTTGCTGATCGCCTACCTTGCTGGTGGTTGGATGAGTCAGCACTGGGGCTGGCGTACGACTTTTATCGTTGTTGGTCTGCCTGGCCTGGCC
The DNA here is from genome assembly GCA_028822125.1 of Pseudomonadales bacterium. Lineage (GTDB taxonomy): Bacteria > Pseudomonadota > Gammaproteobacteria > Pseudomonadales > Azotimanducaceae > UBA9926. The sequence continues at coordinate 3,721 of JAPKEK010000070.1, forward strand.
ATCGCTCTACTGACTCGGTTTACTGTAGTTGAGCCGAAACGCGGCCAACAGGACGGCGATCGGGTGCTTCAGCAAGCACCGCCATTTAACGAGGTAGCCAGGTACATGTGGCACACGCCGGCTGCTCGTCACGTTATATTTGGAAGTGCTCTGGCGGGTTTCGTAGGTTATGGCATGGTGCTGTGGCTGCCGGCATTCTTTGTCAGGTCTGCCTGGCCTGAGCCAGACTGAAGTAGGTTTCACGCTGGCCCTGATGACCGGCGTGGTCGGTGGCACCGGTACCTTTCTCGCCGGCAAACTCGCCGATGTACTCTCGGCCAGGGACCAGCGCTGGTTCGCCTGGGTTGTGGCGATCGGTAAAGGTGGATTGGTGCCCTTTCTCGTCTGGTTTTTCATGATGCAGGAGTTTGTGCCTGCTTTACTGATCTATCTTGTTCCCGCTTTTCTGGGCGGATTCTACATGGCGCCCACCTTTGCCATGGTGCAGAGCCTGGTGAAACCGGAAATGCGCTCCGTTGCAGCCGCAATTTCCCTTTTCCTGTTGAATATTATTGGCCTCGGGTTGGGTCCACAAGCGGTGGGTATTGTCAGCGATCTGCTAGCCGATCAACACGGCAAAGAGTCCCTGCGCTATGCATTAATGATTTTCAGCCTGGTTAACATCTGGTCTGCTCTGCACTATTTTCTCGCGGCGCGAACGCTGCGTCAGGATATCAAAAGGGCTGCAAGCTGATTTACCCAGATGTAATAAATCGCTGACAACGCCGAGGAAGTACCCACGCTTCATTGCTGATCAATATACTGACCCTGTCACGTTCACTCGACGCCAAGCCAGGCGAGCCTCAGTGAACAGAACCTTGCTCAGGTGCTGCCGGGCTTTGACCACGTCAGCGGAAACAGGGCGTGATGCATGGGTTCGCCGGGTACCAGATCCAGCTCGTGGTAAGGCGGGGATGTCAGCCAGGGCCGCAAGGCAAAACGAGCATCGTCGCCCAGCCAGCGCGTTGAGAAGCCACGCCGCCTGGTTGTCAGATCCTGGGTTGCCGGTGCGCCATGAAGAACACGCATATGAAAAACGATGCAATCACCCGGCGACAAATCCCAGCACAGGATGCGATGAGAATCTCTCTGTTTATCAATATCGGGGACATCTTCAAAGCCCGGCGCATTGGCTGCGTAACTGGCGTGATCAATAAACCGTCTTGGCGTATACAACTTGCCATCAGAGTGGGATCCAGCAATAAATTCAGGACAGGCGTTTTTGGGGACCGGATCCAGAGGCAACCACAGCGAGCAAAGCTGGTTGCCATCCACACCATAGTAGGGTTGGTCGTGATGCCAAGGGGTGACTTGCTGAGTCCCGGGTTCCTTAACCAGAACATGTTCATGATAAATTCGTACGCTGGCTGACTGCATAAGTCGCCCGGCGATCTCAGCAGCGGGCGACTCGGTAATGAATTTACGGTATTCCTCGATTCTTTGCCAGTTACAATAGTCATCGTAGAAACGACCCGGTTCGCCTTGTGGTGTATAGTTCATGCTATCCGGCCCCGGGTCGGAAAAATTCTTTTCCACCCCGAGGGCAAGATGCCGCAACCATTTCTGGTCAAACAAGCCACGCAGACAAACAACCCCATCACTAACATAGTCGTTGATTGCATTATCAATGATATCAATCAAAAAAGTCGCCTCCTCAAAACGTTTTTGTACAATCTCGGTGAAGCCTGTCAGCAGATCTCATTTCAGGCACTGTGAAAGCCGACCTGATAATCGAGACCTACCCACCTCTGTTGAGAACACTGCTTTAGCCGTGCAGCCAGGCTGCTAACAAAACCAGCCATACTCAAACTGACCCTATCAGCAGCTTTTTATAGTTCCTCGAGATAATTTCAGAAATCTGCGGTGATCCATTCAAGTTGCGCCCGCGCTTGCCCATATCCCGGAAGATTATAGCCAGAGCCTAACCTGCAGCTAACCCAGGGTAAAGACAGCTAGCGACAGTTGGCTATGTATCAGGTTCTCCACAGACAAGCTTAACCTGCAAACACATGGCATTCGTGCAAGAATGCCATGTGTTGACCCTCACCAAAGCGCCTGGAATGAATTTACTGCCAAGCAAGAAAATTCTCAGAAGCCGGCATAATAATGGGTCAAGGCAGCTCATCCCTACGAATATCAAGGACCTTCAATGAGTCGCGTCGCCACAACCAAACCAGGCCTATGGCGGCAGGCAACTGCCATGGCCATGCAGACGCCCCAGTCCCGCAATCGGTACGTCGATTTCCTGCGCGCCCTTTCAATTGGGGCTGTCATTTCCGGACACTGGTTGTTGATTGCACCCCAGATTATTGATGGCAATCTGGCCCTTAGCAATATGCTTGAACTGGAACGCTGGACTCATTGGTTCACCTGGGCCTTCCAGGTGATGCCGATATTCTTCCTGGTCGGGGGATATGCTAATGGGGTTTCGTGGAACGCGGCCATCAGGCAAGGACATAACTATAGTGAATGGCTGAACAATCGACTAGGACGACTGATCAAACCGGTCCTGCCGCTTGTTCTCATCTGGGCCGTTATCGGTGCTGCAGGAAACCTGCTCGGCATTCGTTCTGAGACTCTATCGGTAGCGTCACAGGTCGCACTGGTGCCTATCTGGTTTCTATGTGTTTATATCGTGGTGGCGCTTCTGGTTCCTTTGACCTGGAAAGCCTGGCAACGATATGGCCTGACTTCGTTCTGGTTTCTGGCCCTGCTAGCTATTGCAAACGACGCGCTGTTCTTCGCAGCGGGAATAACCGAGCTAGGCTGGCTCAATTACGCATTCGTCTGGCTGGCGGTGCACCAGTTAGGCTATGCATGGAGAGACGGACACCTTAGCGGCCTTCGAAACGCTGCAACCTGGGCAATCGGCGGAGCGCTATTGCTGTTTGTTATGACCTATTTCGGCCCCTACCCCATTGCCATGGTGAGCGTACCCGGTGATGAGGTCAGCAACACCTTACCCCCCAAATTCGCCATGCTGGCGCTGGCCATGATGCAGATAGGCATCCTCCTGGCATTTGAGTCGCAGGCACAACGCTGGCTGACTCGAACTGGACCCTGGACCGCGACGTTACTGATCAACAGTATGATCATGACGATCTATCTATGGCACCTCACCGCCTCAACTCTGGTGATTGGCATTGCCTGGCAACTCGGCAATATTGGCCTGGGTGCAGAGCCCGGTAGCCAACTTTGGTGGTTGTTACGCCCCGTCTGGCTGGTGGTTTATATTGTCGCTCTGAGCCTGTTAGCTGCGCTGTTCCATGGACTGGAACGGGGTACCACCGGCCCGCTCCGGCCCATTTCCAGCTGGAGGCTGGTATCGGGCGCGATGGTGGTGTGTGCAGGTCTTGCACTGCTGGCCCTGGCCGGCATTGTCGGTGATCAATGGTTGGGGCTTCGCCTATACGTACTCTGCCTGCCTTTTCTGGGTGCCGTCATTGCCGGAATTCAACCATTTCAAAAAATTTGAACCGCCCTTGCAGTTTCCCAGCCTGTAGACTTATATCCGATGCAGCCGAACAGGCACATCCTTGATGCCACCAATGAAGTTATTAGGCAGTCGAATGACATCGCCCACTATTTCTACCCTGTGAAAATGCCTCATAGTCTCTTCCCACAGTACCCGTAGCTGCAAATCTTCCCTACGCTGTTTCATGTCGATACTGTCATCACCGGTGACCTGGGGTACTACTGGTCGTGATATCCGACCCGTGAATCAACTTGTGACGCGCCTGTTAACGAGGATCAAACAGCATAGCGAGCATGCGACCTGTCATTTCGATTGTCACTTCCTGCAGCCAGTTAAATATCTCGCCGACGGGCAGGTTTTCAAGTATACCAACCGCACGCTCGCGGATAAGCGGCACAACCTCAGCCAGTTTCTTCGCTGCCACGGCGAGTATTACGGTTTGCCACTGGGTGCCGTGGCAGGCCTAGCTGAATGAAACTTTTACCCTGCAGCCCCTCGGTGTTATCCGCGCTTCAGGATCGATAATCGCAATACCGCCGGATTCGAAAGAAAATACCTGGTGATCGGTGTCGACTTCTTTGGCGAGGCGAGGACGGGTGACGGAACAGAAGGCATCATTGTCGCTATAAGCAGGTTAAAAAACCGGGGCTTCGCGTTCTAGTCGAGAAAACTATTGTTTAGTTTGCCCACAAGCGGATGCCAACAATACCATAGTAGCTTAGATACACCGCCGCAATCACAAGGGCAGTAGACACCATGAGCGAGTGATTCCATACCAAGCTACCTGTTTCCAAGCGTCGATGCCGATACAGAATTACCTGCGCCAAAGACACAAAAGATAATAAAGCCCACAAAATGGAAAGACCCCAATAAGCGACACTGACTGTTGAGAAGGTTCCCAGGTCGCTGGTTTCTCCTGCCAACAAACACACGATTGAGCCTAACATGCAGATAATGGTTAACAGCGGCAGCACT
>JAPKEK010000071.1 GCA_028822125.1 Pseudomonadales bacterium
TACCGCGAGAGGTATTACCTGGAATCGTTGCCAGGCTCAATTCGGTTATTTTGGCACTGAATAGCCGGTTAACTTTTTTAGGGTCCGTTGAAGTACAGGTAATACGCAGGGCGGCATGTGCTTCTTCGTTAGTTTCAGGGTTTTCCTTATCACTTCTGATTAGTTGGATCTCAACCTCGTCGAACTGCTCCTGGCCGCCGAGATTGTAAAAGATCTGGTCTATGTAAAGTTCGGCTTTCCTTTCGATATTGAGGCCAGTGAGAAGGACCTCAATACCACTTTTGTACTTACCCTTTGTGTTAATACAGACTTTGTGCGTGCTGGGCGGGCTGCTTCCCCGACAGCCGCTCACTCTTACCTGGTGATCCGCCAGCTGCTCAAGTTTCAAGGTGTCAAAATGGGCAATAACGTCCGGGTTGTAATAGGCAGGCGTTGAGATTTCGTAAAGTAACTGGGCAGTTATGGTGCCCACCGAGATTAAGCCGCCTGTATTTTTGTGTTTACTGATAATAAAGCTGCCATCAGCAGCAATTTCAGCGATTGGGTAGCCAACATTGCGAAAACTGGGAACTTCCTCGATGAAGGAATAGTTACCACCGGTGCACTGAGCTCCGCACTCAATGATGTGACCTGCGGCCAGGGCACCGGCGAGGGCATCATAGTCGTTTCTTTGCCAGTTGAATTTCCAGGCAGCCGGTCCGATGACAACCGCTGCATCTGTCACTCGAGGACAGACCACGATATCGGCGCCCTGGTCCAGTGCTTCTTTTATGGCCCAGCAACCAAAGTAGGTGTTTGCTGTCACGACTTCGTTTTCGCACTCACTCATGGGAATGTCGCGATCAATATTACGGAGTTCTTCGCCTGCGGCCTTGAGTGATTCCAGGTGTGGCATGAGATCGTCACCATCGATATAGGCAACCTTTGCCTGCAGTCCTTTTGCAGCAACTATTTTCTCGATTTCTGAGGCCATGCCGGACGGGTTGAGGCCGCCCGCATTACTGACAATTTTAATACCATTTTCGATACAAAAGCCTACCACATCATCCACTTGTTTTAGAAAGGTACCCACGTAACCCAGATGGCTACCTCGGCTTTGCTGCTGATCATAGAGAATTTTCATGGTCAGCTCGGCAAGGTAATCTCCCGTGAGCACATCAATGGGGCCGCCTTCAACCATTTCACGAGCGGCCGCGAGACGGTCACCGTAGTAGCCACTGCAATTACCTATTCTGATCGTTTCACTCATCTGTGTGCTCCTGGCTAGCTTTAATTCTCGACCCAATTGGGTTTTCTTTTTTCTCGGAAGGCTGCTATGCCTTCGGCACCCTCTTCAGAGCGGAACAAGGCCCCGCTCCATTCCGCAGTCTTTATGAAGGCCTCTTCTGTGGTTAGTGTGGGTACCTGCCGCACCAGTTTTTTACATTCCTGTACGGCATGGGGGCCTCCCATATTAATCATGGCTACCTCTTCTTCTACAGCCGTTTCCAGTTCAGCTGCTGCAACAGCCCGGTGAGCAAATCCCATTTCTACTGCCTGGTTTCCTGTGAAACGTTCACCGGTTAAGAACAGTTTCATGCCATGGTGAGGGCCTAATTTAGGCAGGCAGACAACCGAAATAACGGCCGGAATGACGCCTATTCTTACTTCGCTGAAGCTGAATTGGACGTCCTCTACGGCGATGACAATATCAGCCGCGCCGACTAATCCTAAGCCACCCGCAAAAGCAGCGCCATTAACGGCCACAATAACCGGTTTTGGGCTATGCAGTATACTGCTGAGCACCTCTGCATAAGGAACAGATCGAGTACCGCTGATAGTAGATCCTGGCGGGCTCTTCAGGTCGGCTCCTGCACAGAACGCCGGGCCAGTACCCGTGATAACGATGCTGCGAACCTGATCATCTGCATTGGCGGTTTTGATATGATCGTACAGTTCTGTGACTAAGATCGCGGATAAGGCGTTACGGTTTTCAGGTCGATTTAGCCTGATCCAGCCGGCCCCATTTCTAATTTCATAGACGGTCGCTTGGTTTTCTGGCATGGTTATGCTTCCTCTGCTAGTTCAATTAATAGTTCGCTGTTCGCAACCTGATCGCCTTCAGAGACATTAACTGAAGTTACCGTGCCGTCTCGCGGTGCAGAAATCTGATGTTCCATTTTCATGGCTTCCAGGACTAATAACACCTGACCTTTGGAAACTTGGTCGCCGTCATCGACGTTGATAGCCAGTACTTTGCCTGGCATAGGTGCGGTCAAACCGCCGGATAATTCCGTAAGGTTCTGGCGTGGGAATCTTGGCATCTCTATCAGTTCGATATCACCCTCGGGGCCATGAACTAACCATTGATCCTGGTACTGATCTATCCTGAAGGACATTCGGATGCTATTGATTTCACAGTCAACCTGACCGTTTCCTGCAGCCAGAATTCGGGTAGCGTAGAGCTGGTCCTGGCAGCGGACCTCCAGGCCGCCGTGTCTGGGGGTGCGATATTCCAGCAACAGGGTATTTTCCGCAGCCTTAAATGACACACGATTTGGCGGGAGATGGGAATTGCGCCATCCCCTGGGTATCGATTTAAGTACCTTAGCTGCGGCATGACGCTGTGCCCTGGCTTCAATTATTGAAGCGATGGCAGCGAAAACCAACTGATCTAAACTGGCTGCAGAGGTTCTAGCGGGATTGACCCGATCAATGAAATCCGTCGTGGTATCCCCGGCTAGGAACTCGGCTGTCCTGAGGGTTGACACCAGGAATGCCCGGTTAGTCACCAGGCCCTGCAGACGAGTTGTTTCCAACGCTCTGGCGAGTCTTTTGATGGCCTCTTGCCGGGTGGCTGCATGGACGATGACTTTGGCAATCATCGGGTCGAACTGAGTGCTGATAGTGCTTCCTGATTCGATTCCAGAGTCGTACCTGGCTTGTCCCGATGCGGATGGTTGCCAGGCAACAACGGTCCCTGGTGAGGGCAGAAAATCCTTCTCTGGGTCCTCCGCATAGAGCCTCGCTTCTATTGCATGACCGTTGATGTGAAGGTCCGATTGAGCAAATGTCAGGCTGTCTCCTTCAGCTATACGGATCTGTTCTCTAACGAGATCAAGGCCGGTGATTTCCTCAGTAACGGGATGTTCGACTTGCAACCGCGTATTGACCTCAAGAAACCAGAACTCATCACCATCAAGCAAAAATTCGACTGTGCCAGTTGAGTAATAGCCTATCGACCGGGCCGCTGAAACAGCGGCAGCGCCCATTGCCTGTCTTAGCTCAGCTGTCATGGCGGGAGAGGGGGCTTCTTCTATGATCTTCTGGTGACGACGCTGAATGGAACATTCCCGCTCAAAACAGTGCACAATGTTGCCATGCTGATCCCCCAGAATTTGGATCTCGACATGTCTGGAGGCGGTCAGCCAGCGTTCGAGGAACACAGTATCGTTGCCGAAAGCAGCGCCCGCTTCACGTTTTGCTGACGCCACAGCATCGGATAGCTGATCAGCAGAGTCCACCACGCGCAGGCCCCGTCCGCCGCCGCCTGCTGCTGCCTTGACTAGTACTGGAGAGCCAATTTTTTCGGCCGCCGCGCCGATATCAGCACCCGCTGAAAGTTCCATGGCCGGTAGTGTCGGAACACCGGCATCAAGCATTATTTTTTTTGCAGATAATTTATCTCCCATCTTGTCTATAGCTTCGACAGAAGGGCCAATAAAAATAATGCCACTGTCTTCAATGATCTTGGCGAATTCAGTGTTTTCTGACAGGAAACCATACCCGGGATGCAAAGCATCCGCACCACTGGTTTTGCATGCAGCCAGTACCTGTTCAGTATCCAGATAAGTCTCTCCTGGAGATTCACCCTTCAGAGCGATGGCCATATCAGCTTCGTGAACGAAAGGTGCGTTGATATCGCTTTCAGCATAAATGGCAACGGTAGCGATGCCCATGCGCCTTGCTGTGCGAATAATACGCCGTGCAATTTCTCCTCTATTTGCAATGAGAATTTTTTGAATGAGTCTTACATTCTCCATGTGCCGAACTCCTTAGTCCCTTCCACTTGATTGTTGTGACAGGCAGAGAGCGTGATAGCAATAATAATTCTCGTATCCCGGGGATCGATCATGCCGTCATCTGATACTCGAGAGGTGGCAAAAAGGCCCTTGGAGCGCTCCTCTGCCCAATACTCGGCTGTTTCCGCGCGCTTGGCATCTGCCTCTTCATCGAATTCGATGCCCCTGCGCTGGGATGCTGCCCGTTGTACTATAGACATGACGCCGGCCATCTGTTTTGGCCCCATCACAGCAATTTTTGCGGTCGGCCAGGTAAAGGTGAAGCGTGTACCGAAGGCTCTTCCGCTCATGCCGTAATTTCCGGCGCCATAAGAAGCACCAACGATGACGCTGATGTGCGGGACGGTTGAATTAGCCACCGCATTGATCATTTTTGAACCATTCTTGGTGATGCCGCCCTGTTCAAAATCAGTCCCCACGATATAGCCTGTAATATTGTGAAGAAAAATAAGTGGCACGTGGATCTGGTTACATAACTGAATGAATTGGGCTGCTTTTTCTGCTGATTCTGAAAAAAGAGCGCCGTTGTTACCGAGGATGCCTACTGGAAAACCATGAATCTGACTCCAGCCACAGACTAAAGAGGGGCCATAAAGCGGTTTGAATTCTTCAAATTGAGACCCATCGGTAATTCGGTTGATGACCTCCCTGATATCAAAAGGGGTTTTCAGATCTTTAGAAACAAGCCCGAGTAAATCTTCGTCATCAAAAATGGGCTCGGAAAATCCGCTATTGGGTTCTGGTCCCTTTTTGCGCCAGTTTAAATGCGAGATGACTTCTCGACAGATACGAATTCCATCCATTTCATCTTCTGCCAGGTAATCGCCTAACCCTGAAATCGTGGTGTGCATGTCTGCGCCACCGAGACTTTCTTCATCTGCATCCTCACCGGTGGCCATCTTAACCAGAGGTGGCCCGCCCAAGAATACTTTCGATTGTTTTTTTATGAAAATATTGTAGTCGCTCATTCCCGGCTGATAGGCGCCGCCAGCAGTTGAAGCACCAAATACCACCGAGATGGTCGGTATGCGGAGTTTAGATAGTTCAGTGATTTCGTAGAATAGCCGGCCTGATTCACCAAAGTGACCGGTTTCACGCATAATCGCTGCTTCCGGATCACCGCCTCCCTCTCCGCGTAGGTCAGCGCCGGCTGACTCTACCAGCTGGATATAGGGCAGCCGATTTTCCCGGGCGATTTCCAGGCCACGCATGAGTTTCTTTGAATTAAAAGGATTAAACGCGCCGGCTCGTACTGAGGGGTCGTGGCCCAGGATGAGACATTCAATTCCCGCAACGACACCAATACCGACAATGAAACCTGAGCCAACGTTAAAATTTGATCTCCAGGCTGCCAGCGGGCTGATCTCAAGGAAGGGGGAGTCCGGGTCAAGAACCATGGCGATGCGCTCCCGCACCGGCATCTTATTTCTGGAACGAAGCCGTGTCATGGCTTCTTCACCGCCACCTGCTTCAACTTCCGCGTGTAAATCTTCCAGTTGCGCAAGCATTGCCAGCATGTCCTGTTTATTCTGCTGGAAGGTGTCTGAGCGTTGATTGACCTTGGATTCTAGGATTGACATTGGCTACGCCCCTTATAATTTCTCTTTCTTAAAGCATAGAGGCTAACACAAAAAAACAGGCAGATGAGCAGACACTTTAGGCAACTATTTTCTCCACTGATACTGGTTATATAGATGGTCTTGCTGATGTGAAATTACCAGATTCCTATCGACTGTGCTGGCTTATACCCGTTTTCGGCTGATCAGTCGAGGATGGTATGCTTAGACCAGATACCTGGAATGTGCTTGTTAAATGAAATGGGTGACAACGGTTGGCTTAAATTCCTGGTTCAGCGCAGACCAGTAAGCGGAATTTTTAGGTCGGAGGTTTGATTATGGCTCGTTGGAAAAATTGGTCAGGGCGTCATGAGGCCTTGCCGGATGCTCTGCACTTCGTTCGTAGTAAGGAAGATGCCATGGCGCTGGTGGATAAAGCCCGAATCGAGGGCAGAGGTATCAGAGTCGCGGGTTCAGGGCATAGCCACTCACCCCTGGTGGTAAGCGCTGACTGGATTGTAGATATCTCTGGCTTGGCTGGGATAATCGAGATAGATCAGGCAGACAAGACCGCCTGGATCTATGCGGGAACACCGATATACAGTTTAGGGCGGTCTCTACATGACGCAGGACTCGCTCTTCATAATCAAGGTGATATAGATCGCCAAACCGTTGCTGGTGCTTGTGCCACGGGCACCCACGGTACGGGTCGTAATCTAAAGAATCTGTCCTCCGCAGTGATGGCAGTTGAGGTGATTACAGGCAGTGGTCAGCTGGTTCGCTGTTCGGCTGAAAGTCAGCCCGAATTATTTGCTGTGGCTCGGTTGGGATTAGGGGGCGCCGGTATTATGACCCGACTGCAATTGCAGTTACGGGACAGTTACCAGCTGCACGAGAACGGTCAGGACATGGATTTTGCTGAACTGTTTGAGCAGATTCCAGGATTAGCTGAGCGCCATGACAGATTTGAATTCTTCTGGCACCCACAGACCGACCAGGCCACCGTAAAGCTTATTGATGAAACCACTGGATCGCCGGAATATCCAGTGTCAGTTGAAGGTCAACGCCGTGCCTGGAATTACGAAGTCCTGTCCAGCCATCGTCCTCATTTACACACTGAAATGGAATACAGCATACCGGAAGACCTGGGGCCAGCTTGTTTTGCTGAATTGCGCGAGATGATTCAGACGGATTTCAAGCAGGTGCGCTGGCCAGTTGAATATCGAACGTTGGCTGAGGACAATATCTGGTTATCTACGGCCTTCCAGCGTCAGACAGTGACAATTTCCATTCATGAAGATGTACGGTTGGATGAGTCAGCTTATTTTGCAGCCAGTGAACGTATTTTTCGCCGATACCAGGGACGCCCGCACTGGGGCAAGGTTAATTATCTGAATGCGGCGGATTTCAAATCGAGTTATTCACACTGGCAGGATTGGTGGCGGGTAAGAGATCAGTTTGATCCGGACGATGTGTTTGTCAATGATTACCTGGGTTCGATCAGGTACTGACCCAATTGCCTGGACCCGTTCAGCTGTTCACCTGACACTGTGCAGGCAAGGCTTCATTGTGGAGCACCGTTTTCACCGCTTTGATCGATCCCGGATAGGCCGGTCCAGTCCAGTCCGACCTCTATAACGCTATGAATGTCTGGTTTTATAATCACATCAATGTCTGGGTTTTCGTGTCTAAGCCAACAACCTGGCCAGATCCTGCTGGGGCTTTCGATATCTCAAATAACGCTGATGTTCGAATTGAAGCGGTCGCTGTCAGGTTTATCTCAAAAGCATCGACCAGACTGAGGACGAGGAAATCTTCATAAAATTGCCGAGTTTCCTCCGAATTGCGACATCGATAAGCAGCTTGGTGTGATTTTTGGATGGCACTTTTCATGAGTTGGGTTGACGTGCTTTTTTGAAGTCGGGAATTCTTTTCTCTATAAAGGCATTGATGGCCTCATGGTGTTCCGGGCTTTTGTAGCACTGTGCCAGTGCAGCGCCTTCCCGCTGTTGAACTTTTTTAATATCAGGCTCGGCCATATTGGCGGTCACTAGTTCCTTTACCATTCGCAGGGCCGATTGCGGGTTTTCACCCATTGCACGGGCCAGGGTTCGAGCAGTTTCCAGCAGGGCTTCGTGATCTTCGACTAAACGGTCAATCAACCGATATTCAAGGGCCTGCTCGGCGCTGATGGTGGCCCCCGTGAGCATCAACTCGTTGCCTCTGCCAAAGCCGGTCCTGGCGATAAGATAATAGGAACTGGCCAGTTCAGGGACCAAGCCCATTTTGATGAAACGCACACTGAATTGGGCGGAAGGCGATGCAATGATCATGTCACAGGGCAGTATTTGGGTCAGGCCTATGCCTATCGCCGCACCATTTACTGCAGCGACAATGGGTTTTGATCGTCTGACCAGGCCCACCCAATCGCGAGGTGAGTCACTTTTAGCGGGTTTTGCGCCATCATCTGCTGTTGCCTGTGCCTGAAACAAATCTTTGATGTCCGCTCCTGCACAGAAACCGCGGCCTGCACCGGTCAGCACGATAGCTGTAATCGCATCGTTTTCATTTGCGGTCTGCAGAGCTTCGT
>JAPKEK010000072.1 GCA_028822125.1 Pseudomonadales bacterium
GAATCGATTGCATAGGCTGTAATAAGCGTTGTTCTGACAGCAATACTGCCAGATTATCAGACAAGGTGTGTACAGGCTCAACAACCCGAAGTCGATCACTGTCAGAATTGGGCTCGAATTGGAAAGTATATTCAGCAAAGTCAACAAAACGTTTCCCGTCCAGAGCATACTGTCTGCCCTGCCGGGCCAGTTGCAATGCCGTTTCAACAGCTTCTTCGACGCCTTCGTAAAATCCATCGACTTCGCTATCAGAGAAAACGCCCTGCCTTACAACAAACCCTTCCTGCTTATACTGATGGTGTTCCTCCGCCGTAAAACCCAATTCTTTACGGCCTGCCAATGTCGTCATTTCCACAGAATCCATTGCCTCCGAATACCTACCTTTCAGTCCCGTCCAGCTTGCGCCTGGCATCAGCTTGGTCTTCATCAGCCCACCAGTCCAGAGCGCGAACATTACAGCGGGCAATATCTCTTAGTTCAGTGGTATCCATAAAAGTTTTTGTTTCACCTGGCTGCAGTATCGAGTCCTCGCTCAGGACATAAACCAATCCTGTATCCACCACCCTGCCTTGTTTGTCCTTCCAAATTGACTGGACCGTCACCATGGTAACGGGCACATTACCCTTGTTGCTGATAAGGCCTTCCACTCGAGTTATTGTCCCTGAACGACTGCATTTGGTCATTGAAGCACTCACCCAGGTTCGAGAGCTGTCCACTACCGGTGGTTTTACCGCCACGCTCGCAACGGGGATGGGCTTGTCAGTTTCAAGAAAGAAATAGAGCACAACGATAATCAATACCACCAGCACAGCGATAATGATTGGCGGCTTCTGGTCAGGCATGCAGGTCTAAAGCCATTAAGAAAACTTCCTTTTGACCGCCTTCAGTCGCTTGAGTACCGACAACTCGAAAACCCAGTTTTTCGTGAAGCGCGATAGACGCTGGATTGGCCGGTAACCGATTCACCTCGCAGGTGAGCGTCTTAACGCCAATTGATTGTGCATAAGCTATCAGGGAACCATAGAGTTTCTGAGCAACGCCTTTTCTTCTAAAAGCAGGGCTGATAATTATTCTATCTATATACAGAAAATTTTCGAATTCACTTACAAACCACTGATAATTTACGCTTTTATAGGATTTATCTGTTGTCATAGCAATAACAAACCCGGCGATCGTCTGATCTGCTACGATCACTTGATTAAAGATTTCAGATATCTCCAAAAAATATTGGATGTCAGCCTCATCAATCAAGTTAACGTGAGGAAGACTGGCATTATTCAAAGCCAGCAAATCGGTTAGATTATTATTTACTACGGGCACAATCTGCACTTACACCTCACTTACCAAGGCTCATGTCTTGCCAATAACGAATTTCCTGTCAGACCAGCAGTGCGGTAAACTAATTCATGCAGGCATCAGACTGCTTATTGAACCTCATGTGTTGCATTGATTCAATACAAGTGTTCCAAGTCAGGAACAATGCGCTTTCCCGATAGTGAAATTAATGTCATGGCAAAAACAGAATACCTGGAAAAACTGTTAGCAAGCGGTACGGACAGCAGCCTGCTGAGATTCGGCTTAGGCAGTGCTTATTTCACAGCGGGCAATAATGACAAAGCGGTTGAACATCTGCGTTGCTGCATAGCCCAGGACGACAACTACACAGCCGCGTTCAAGCTGCTCGGGAAAGCCCTGTATCGCCAGCAGCAGTGGCATGCTGCAGCCGAGGTTTTCAAACGCGGCTGTTGCCGTGCTGCACAAAATGGTGATAAACAAGCAGAAAAGGAAATACGGGTGTTCATCGAGAAAATCAGGCGCCGGCAAACCAAGGCCTAAAATCTCGTCCTGGCCTTTCCTGCTATCACGCCCTCATATCCTGACTTTTTCGCCGGATTAATCCAGCATACATAGCCACTAGCTTCTGGTCGGCCAGCCAGCCTGGGAGATTTTCTGTTAAATTCGCTGCATGCTCAGCGATGACTTTTTCAAGTTCAGTAAGGAACCTGTCCAGCAAAACAACATTGGTTAATATTTCCGCGCGCATTATATCTTCAGCGTAAGTATTGGCCAGCGTCAACCCCTCCGACACACCAAGCCGGTACAGTGCGCCGGTAAAAGCCAACAGGATCGAACCCGCCTCATACAAAGGAAACAATTTCATGCGCGGCACTAAAAGGATATCATTATCAGCGATGACTAAACCATCGAAGACTGCCACGCCCTTCGACAGTTCCGCTAAAAATTCGTCCTGTTCAGGAATTTCGATCATTAATCCCGGCCGATCTCGGTCAACCTTAAAATACACAGCAGAAAGCCCTCTGCCGACCTTTACGATCAACTCATCAACCACCGAAGCGGCAGCTACCCATGTTTTAGCGCCCTGTAAAGTAACCTGGCCTGATGCCGACTCTGCAATACTAACTGCTGGCCTGCCTTGTCCTCCTTCACTCACACAAAAGGCTGTCCACTGGTTTCCCTGCAGCGAGAATGCCCGCCGCATGGCAACCTGGTAGCCTGCTGCAAATACCCAGGCCAGGCGATCAGAGAGCATTCCACCGGCAAATGCCAGCGTCGCCATATTCATAGGTCTGGCAAGATTTGATTGCCACAAATCGTAGTAGCTACGCTCGTCTGGGCTAGCTCCAGTGATAGGGATCGCCTTTATCAAATTCATATCTAAACAGCGCTTCTGTTGCCGATGCATCTTTTCCCCCGCAAAAGTCTTTCCACTAACTGCACAGGTTAGCGGTTATATTATTACCGGCAGACCCACCTGGCCTGCCGATTGCAGTCTGCCTGAGCCCGCTGACCCAGCGCCTGCTATCACTAGCCTTACTTACCGAAACGGCATCGCAACCGCCTGCTGCCGCCTGCGATCAGGGTGGTTAAGGCGTCAGACCATTTGCTCTGCCTTACCGGAGATAGCTTATTAACCAGCAGACGACTAGAAGCCTGCAATACTCTGACGCACTGGTGCAGCCATACGCGCATTTTCAATTCAACGGCATTAAAGCGATGACTGTTATCAAGCCAGGCCTGCAGTCCAGAGGATACCCTGGCGAAACAGACTATAGCCAGGAAAAGGAACACTACACCGGGTAGTATGGGCACTATCAGACCCAGCAGGCCTAACAGTAGTAATATGAATCCAGCCATCGAATAGAATAACTTAGTTAGCATACCCTTTTATCTCTCCAGAATTATGGTCTCAAGTTTTACGAAAAAAACTAAGTTACCGGATGAATTTCAGAAGATATTGCATATCCCGTGCCAGAAGCCAACTGCCTGTTTTCTGCCTCCTGGGGCGTAAGCGTAATATAAACTCGGTCATAAATACTAATTATTAGCTATATTAACCATCTAGTGACGTAAACGTCTTTCCTTCTGCAGCCAGCTGCGACAGCAAAGCCGCAGGTTTCCAGATATCAGCCCCGGTTTCATCGTAAAAACGCTTAATATCAGCAAGCACTTTGTCCAGTCCCTGAGCATCTGCAAACCACATGGGGCCACCCACGTGAGTCGGGAAACCATAACCATTCACATAGACGGTATCAATGTCGCCTGCACGCAGCGCATGGCCCTCTTCCAGCAGTTTTGCTCCGATATTTATCAGGGGATAAATGCAACGTTTTAGAATTTCCTTATCGCTGAAGAATTTTCTCTGATAACCCAGTTCTTCAGAAACCCTGGCAATAACCTCATCGGCAGTAGAGTCAGCGATAGGCACCCGGCTACCCTGTTCATAGCGATAATAACCAAGACCATTTTTCTGTCCATAACGGCCCAATTCACACAATTCATCTGGAATACGACTGGTCACCTCATTGGATCCACCTCGCATTTTCCGGGCCCGCCAACCCAGGTCAAGTCCTACCATATCTGCCATTGCAAATGGCCCCATTGCCAGACCAAATTCATAAATAACCTTGTCAATCTGTGCTGGGGCAGCACCTTCGAGGATCATCAGGTTAGCCTGATGACTGTATCCCCCGATCATGCGATTGCCAATAAAACCTGGACAATTACCCGCCATGACACTGACTTTGCCTAATCGTTTACCCAGAGCCATAGCGGTTCCAAGGGCAGCCGGTGAAGACTTTTCTCCCTTAACCACTTCCAGCAATTTCATCACATTGGCTGGGCTGAAAAAGTGCATGCCGCAGACAAATTCCGGTCGAGAGGTACTGGTTGCTATAGCATCCACATCCAGACCTGAAGTATTGGTGGCCAATAAAGCGCCCGGTTTCATGATGGCATCAAGTCGAGCAAAAATTTCTTTTTTCAGGTCCAGGTTTTCATATACCGCTTCAATCACAACATCAGCATCACCCAGTTCATCCAGCCTTTCCGCAGGTTGAATCAGCGCCATGCGCTTATCCATTTCCTGTTGCGATAATCGGCCTTTAGAAACCGTTCGGGCATAATTCCCAGCAATGACTTTTAGTCCCCGCTTAAGACCTTCGCTATCATTGTCATGAAGCAACACAGCGATACCGGCGTTAGCAAAACACATGGCGATGCCGCCTCCCATGGTACCCGCACCAATGATAGACGCTTTGCGCACGTCGATCAGGGGCACCTCTTTCGACAAACCTGGTATTTTATTTGCAGCCCTTTCAGCAAAAAAGATATGGATCAACGCTTCCCGCTGAGGATGTTTCAGACATTCAGAAAAGCACTCCGCCTCCACCGCCATCCCGGCATCAAAATCTGCCGCATTGACAGCTGCCCGTATGCACTCGAGTATCTGCAGTGGCGCAAACTGACCTCGATGAGTTCTGTCCAGACTGGCAGCAGCAGAGTCAAACACAGCCGTGTTTCCCCTGTCTGGTAGAATTTTATCATCGAGATCTCTAATTTTTCGCGTCGGGCACCCTTGAGCAATAATCTCGTCAGCAAATGCCAAACCACTTACAACAATATCCGTTTCTACTACCTTGTCTACAATGCCCATAGCCAGAGCTTTAGCCGCCGGAATAGGGTCACCCGATACAATGGCTTTGATAGCCGCGGCTGCACCGACAAGCCTTGGCAATCGCTGCGTTCCCCCTGCACCGGGTAATAGCCCCAATTTAACTTCGGGTAACCCGACCGGGGCGGTATTGCTCGCTATCCGATAATCGCAGCAAAGCGCCACCTCCAACCCACCACCAAATGCCGTACCGTTAATGGCGGCAATAATTGGCTTTGGGCTGGATTCCATCTGCCTGAGAACATCGTTCAAACTGGCACCCTGAGTCGCTGCTGCGCCAAACTCACTGATATCTGCGCCGGCAATAAAGGCTCGATTCAGACCCGTGACAACAATTGCTTTCACATCACTATCAGCCAAAGCACGACTTACACCATCGTACAAACCCTGGCGAACACCAGAGGACAGAGGATTAACCGGAGGATTATCAATGCTGAGTAACGCCGATTGTCCCCGTTTCTCGTAATGTACCTGTCCCTTCATCTGTTTTTCCTCTTAGTCATATTTCAAAAAGCCAAGTATAACGTCATTGAACCCAATTGTTACGATCTGCAACCCAAACTAGCCATTTCTTGAATGATCTCAGTATGAGCAACCCCGAACTTGCATACCGTCATTGCAGTGGTAATACTTAGGCAATAAATACAGAGCCCTGATGCAATGACTGAACAGCCCGGTAGCAGCGCCTGGTTAGCGCTACACAATGAACCTGCCCTCGATCCCGACAGACCCATCATCGATCCGCATCACCATCTTTGGCGCAGAAACGGCAGCAATTATCTTCTTGACGATCTATGGCAGGATACGCAAACAGGACACCATATTGAGAAAACCGTATTTATCGAATGTCATGCCGAGTATCGAAAAGAAGGTGCGGACCACCTCAAGCCACTCGGCGAGACTGAGTTCGTTGCAGCACAGGCAGAAAAAAGTGAAGCAAACAGCCAGCGAGCGACTATAGCCGGAATTGTTGGCCACGTAGACCTACGCCTGGCTGAAAAAATTGAACCTATTGTGAATGCCCATATCAAACTGGGTGGCGGTAGATTCCGGGGAATTCGCCACGCCGGTGCCCACGCAACCCACCCAGAAGGGATGACCATCATCGGTAGAGCGCCCGAAGGGCTATATGAGGATGAGGATTACAGAACAGGCTTGCGCCTCTTAGGCGAAATGGGAATGAGCTTTGATACCTGGCACTACCACTACCAGAACACCAGCTTTATCAACCTGGCCGAAGCATGTCCTGGTACGACTATGATACTGGACCATTTTGGCACGCCTTTAGGCGTGGGTGCGTTTGCGAACAAACGCCAAACCATTTTTACGACCTGGCAGCGAGATATCGAAACCATAGCAAAATGTAGCAATGTCATTGCCAAACTCGGTGGATTGGCGATGCCTGATAATGGATTCGGCTGGAGTGAACGTGCCAGCCCGCCCTCTTCGGATGAATTTGCAGACCTGCAGTCCCCCTATTACACCCATACCATTGATTGTTTTGGTCCTGAGCGATGCATGATGGAGAGCAACTTTCCTGTAGATAAACTCTCGATCAGCTATGGCGTACTCTACAATGGTCTGAAAAAAATAGCAGGAACCTACGGTAATACTGAGCAACATCAATTATTTTATGGCACCGCCGAAAGAATTTATAAACTCAGCTAGCGCTCAGGTGTTCCATCCAAAGCCGGGTTCCTCCAGCAACAGCTGCAGGTATGAGGATGATATTTAGTAACGGAACGGCCAACAGCAAATAGACCGGCAACCCGAAGGTAAGCACCTGCCGCCAATTTCTTCTCACCCGATAGCGCAAGATTGAAAACGACATAGCATTATTCTCAGCTGCATAATCAGCATACTGCAGGGTCATTGCCCAGCCCCCGAACAGCAGCCAGAGTGGGGCTGCAAACAGATTGATGCCAGGGACCAGACCAAGCACCAGCAGTAACAACCATCGTGGTCCTAAATAGATAAACTTTGCCCATTCTCTGCCAAACGTCTGCATTACAAACTGAATTAAACGGGTTTTGTCTGTCTGCAACGTCTGTTGAAAGTATTTTTGTACCGCCTCTGCCAAAAGAGCATTGAAGGGCGCAGAAATGAGGTTAGCCAAAAGTGAATAGGTGAAAATGCCAAAGCTCAGCATAATAAGCCAGGTTAGAATCTGAACAATCCAACTAAGCCAGGCAAGCCACTGAGGTAATAATCCGGCAAGGTATTGATTCAAAACCGCCATATTTTCTATAGCAATCAGTATCAGTCCTACTGCAACCAGTGTATTCAGACAGACAGGGATCAACACATAGGGCCGAATACCAGGCAGGAAAAGCAATCTGAAACCGTCCAGAAAGCAGTGCCAGCCAGTATTTCGGCTACGTTTCAATTAGAACCCCATATTGATGTTCAGTTCAAACAAATGAACCCATACATCTCGTAATAATGCCTGCCCGTCAATGCAGAGCGGCAACCGAACCCACCGATGGTCGCTGTGCTGCAATGATGGACACCCGTTCACCATAGCGTGTATGCGGATAATAGTCCCAGACTGCGTGATGCTGGGTGCACCTGTTGTCCCAGAAAACCAGTGTTCCAGATTGCCACTGAACCCGGGCTGTCAATTTAGGCGTGCTATTGATATGTCTGAACAGAAGGTCTAAGAGCGCCCTGCTCTCTTGGGAGTGTAGACCTTTTATTCTCGAGGTAAACCCAGAATTAACATATAACAGTTTACGCCCTGTTTCAGGGTGGGTGACTACGACTGGATGCTCATTTCTCGGGTAACCGCCCTTTGGTGGAATCGATTTATAGCCTCCTACATAGGACAAAGCGCCATCATGAACAGCAACCAGGCCCGAAATCATCTGCTTTAGCGTATCTGACAATAAGTCATAGGCCAGATACATGTTGGCAAACAGGGTATCTCCGCCGCCGCCTTCGGGCGTCTTGGTTACATACAACATTGAGCCCATGGGTGGGTATTCGTCACAAGTGACATCGGTATGCCAGCCATCGCCTGCCGTATAAGCTGAATGAGCGGTGGTCTTTACTGTCAGGATATGAGGATCTTCTATGGCGCGCTCTTTATGCATAGGGTGGGTATGTAATTCCCCAAATTTTGAGGCAAATACTTTATGTTGCTGCTGAGTCACGTTCTGGTCTCGGAATACCAGTACTGACCAATCCAGAAATGCCTGATGCAGCAATGCAAACTGGGCA
>JAPKEK010000741.1 GCA_028822125.1 Pseudomonadales bacterium
GTGATTGGTGTAGGCAGTGTCGGTGTGGATATGGTGGATGTTGATGCCGCGACTGAAAATGGCATTGTAGTCACTAATACGCCAGATATTTTTATTGAGGAGGTGGCCGATCATGCCATGAGTCTGTTACTGGCATGTTACCGACAGTTAAAAGTGCAGGATAAAATTGCCCGAGAAGGCAGGTGGTACGAGGGTCGTCCGCTCTTAAACGCCACGCCACGCCTGATCGGACAGACTTTAGGTGTGCTCGCCTATGGTAATGTCGCCGAAGCCACCGTACGCCGGGCAAAGGCATTTGGTTTGAATATCATAGCCCATGATCCCTATGTCACGGAGATTAAGATGACGCGAGACGGTGTCGAGCCGGTTTCTTTTAATGAACTACTGGAACGCTCTGACTATCTTTCTCTGCATTGCCTGTTAAATGATGAAACCCGTCATATCATGAATAGTCAGGCATTTTCGAAGATGAAATCCACTGCCCACCTGATCAATACCTGTCGGGGCGGCGTGGTTGATGAACAGGCTCTGATCATGGCCTTGCAGCAGGGTGGGCTAGCCGGGGCAGGGCTGGATGTGCTGGAGCACGAGCCGCCAGCAGTCGATAATCCGCTGTTTGCCATGGATAATGTGATTATTACGCCACATTCGGCCTCCGCAACAGCGCGAATGCGACCGGAAACCCGTCGCCGCGCCGCTAAGGAAATTGCCCTGGCGCTGCGCGGTAAATGGCCTATGAGCCCGGTTAATCCAACGGTGATGCCAAAGGTCGCGCTAGAGAGGTGGCAACCTTTTCCTATGGAGCGCGGGCCGAATCGCTGATTCTTTTTTGCACCTGGTTGGCGATCGGATTTATCGGTTCCTGCAGGCGGGTGAATCAATTACCGGTTTCCCAGTTGTGACTGATCTGGCACGGCATTTGGTTCTGTTTTAGAGGGTGTAACTGTACTTGAAAAATTCGTTATCGCGCTGATAGCCAAGTTTTTCGTAGAGCGCCTGCGCCGGGAAATTATCTATGGCTGTTTCCAGGTCTAGTCGCAGCACCCCCCTCATCTCTTGCCAGAGCATGAGCCGCTTGCATGAGCTGTTTTGCTATGCCTTTTCGACGTTGCTCGCTGGCAACAAACAGATCGTATAGAACGAGAATTCTGCCGGCATCAACTGAACAGAATGTCGGGTAAAGCTGGGTAAATCGATCCAACTGGCCAAAGGATTCTGCTACTAGGATATGGCTTTCCTACCTGCTCATGCGCGCTTCAAGGTAAGCCTTGGCAAGCGCCTAGTCAGGCTTGCGTTGGTAAAATTGCCGGTCTAAGTCGAATAGGACTGCCAATGCCGGTAAATCAGCAGTTTCAGCGTGTCTGATTGTCATGCTTATCTCCTGGCTTCTTCCGAGGATTGTATTTCATGTCAGGTTGCAGGCCTTTTTGAGCAGTTGCCTTTGTTATGAATGTGCACTTCCGGGTCGTATACTCCAGCCCAGCATTCCACGCGGTTGCTTTCTGACCTGCATCAAGAAGACCCCTGAGACTCATCTTTCCTGATTGAGCAGATAATGATCCAGTAAACTATCGGACTGTTCTTGCTGTTCTTGCTGTTCTAGCCGGGCGATGGTTTGCAGGTGGACTTCATCGGGACCGTCGTATATCCGAAAAGCCC
>JAPKEK010000742.1 GCA_028822125.1 Pseudomonadales bacterium
CGATCAGGATAAGCCAGGGTAAAGCCCACTCTGGCCATTTCTGCCGCCATGTAATTGGCATTCAAAGTCGCGTACTCAGCCACTCGGTTCATTCCTTCTGCCCCCAGTAACCTGGCATAGCTGTAGGCACGCAGCAGAATGCCAGCGTTACCCATAAACGCTGAGAGCCTGCCGATGGTATCGGGTATCTCATCTGAACCCTTCCAGTAATAATATTCGCCTTCCAGGTTGTTTTTTTTGCCCACGATCGGCGTGGGCAGGAAGGGTTTCAAGCGCTCGCCCACACCGACCGGGCCTGCACCCGGACCACCACCACCATGGGGTGTGGCAAAAGTTTTATGCAGGTTCATGTGTAAAACATCAAAACCCATATCACCCGGTTTCACTTTTCCCAAAATGGCATTCAAGTTGGCCCCATCATAATACAGTAAGCCCCCAGCCTGATGGACCACTTCGGCTATTTGCTGTACCTGCCGTTCGAACACCCCACAGGTTGATGGATTAGTCATCATTAACCCCGCCGTATTCGGGCCCACTGCTTTGGTAAGTTCGGCTAAATTGACGTCACCTTCACTGGTTACCGGTATTTCCCTCACTGTGTAACCACACATAACGGCGGTTGCCGGATTGGTCCCATGAGCCGCCTCAGGAACAAGAATTTCTGTCCTTGCATCGTCGTTGCGCTTTTCATGGTAAGCACGAATCATGGCAACGCCTGCAAATTCACCCTGTGCGCCGGCCATGGGTGTCAAGGACACTGCCTGCATACCGGTCACATCCATCAGGTAATGCTGCAGCTCGTACAGACACTGCAGAAAGCCCTGGCTATATTGTTCGGGTGCTAACGGGTGACGTGCCAGAAAATCAGCAAAACTCGCAGCCTGATGAGCACCTCGGGGGTTGTATTTCATGGTGCAGGAACCTAGGGGATAAAACTGTTTATCTATTGCAAAATTCAAACTCGACAGATTAGTGTAATGCCTGACTGCTTCCAGCTCGGATACTTCTGGTAAACCAGGTGATGATTGTCGCAAGTGCCCACCCAGGTCTGATGTCCGGGATGGCGATTCACGCGCCACAAGTTGCGCTTGAGCAACCCTGCCAGAACGACTTCTTTCGTAGATCAACATAATTAACCCACGGCCTCCAAGGAAGTTGCCAGCACCTCGATGAAGCGATCCAGATCAGCAGCGGATTTCTTCTCGGTAACATTAACCAGCAAACAATTCACCATATCGTCATAGTTCTCACCAAGATCATATCCTGGCAAAATGCCCTGGGCGGCCATAGACTGAATAACATCAGCTGCCGGTACCGGCAACTCAAGCACACTTTCGTGAAAATAAGGCCCTGCAAATCGCCGCCGCACCCCCGTCAACTGTTCCGCTCTAGAGAGTAACTGCGCCATTCCTGAATGACACGCCAAGGCAACCTGACGAAGACCTTCATTGCCCATTATGCTCATATAGATCGTCGCTGCCGTCACCAGCAAGCCCTGATTGGTACAGATATTTGAGGTCGCTTTAGCACGACGAATATGCTGTTCGCGGGCCTGCAGAGTCAGCGTGAAACCCGTTTTACCCTGCCTGTCCAGGGTTCGGCCAATAATTCTGCCGGGCATCTGCCTGACAATGGCTTGTCGGCAACACATAAA
>JAPKEK010000743.1 GCA_028822125.1 Pseudomonadales bacterium
CTTCTACCCTTGGCCACATCTGGTGATTTGGGCTAGTAGCCAGAAATTCGAGCCCCAATGATTGATGTGGTTGGGTGCAAATCGCAGGAGAATTAGCCAAAGCGGCCGATCCGGTAGGGTGTCATGTTGACACCAAGGGTTTCACCCGCGATCAACGATGCTATTATTTCGCCGGTTTTCGGCGCCATGGTCATTCTCGTATGTCCGTGTCCATATGCGGCATATAGATTTGCAAACCCCGGCACTTCGCCAAGATACGGCACTGAATCTGGAGTGGAAGGGCGAGGCCCCATCCATTCTTGAATATCGTCAACATTCAAGTCCGGGAACATATCCTTAGAAAGTTTTTTGAAGAGCCGGGCACGACGGTAATCGGGTGCCGCATCGACACCGGCAAATTCGGCTGTGCCTGCACAACGCACACCCGCTGACATTGAGCTGATTACGAATTTTGCGTCTACATTCATGATGGCATTATTTAGCGACACGCCGGGGTCGCGGAATACCAGATGGTAGCCACGTTCTGCCTCGAGTGGCGCGTTGACACCCAGATCCTGCATGAGTTTTCCCGACCAGGCCCCCATGGCGACGACGAGTTGGTTAGCTTTTACCGGCCCTGCATCGGTTTTGATGCGCCATGCGCCGCCTGCTTCTGGAACAAGGCTTTCGACCCTGCACCGCATGAAGGATACGCCCATTGTCTGAGCCTTTTCCGCCAAGACTTTGCCGATACCGCCAGGATCAAGAGCGCGGCCTTGTTGTTTGATAAGCACTGCGGCCCCGAATTGTTGCGAAAGTGCCGGCTCAATTTCGCGAAGCGCGTCGCCCTTGACTACTTCCAATGGGACCTGTCGCTCAGACCGCATTCGCCAACCGAGTTTAGACAAATCTGCATCGGCGGCATTTCGGAAAACATGCACGTAGACTGAATCGCGAACGAGTTCCTCGGAACCGGTACCTTTAAGATGATGTCGGTATAACGTTACGGTGGGCCGTGTTAGCGCCATCATCGCATCCGCGATTGCGGGAAGGCGGTATTCCTGGCCGGATTGGAAAAATTTTATCGCCCAGGGTAAAAATTTTATCGCGTATCCCGTCCGCAGCGCTACTGGTCCCTCGGGATCAAGCAACCAACCGGGAATACTCTTCCAAAGCCCAGGCATAGATTGTGGTACACAGGACCAGGGTGATAGGGAGCCTGCATTTCCATAACTGGCACCTTCCGCCGGTGGATTTCGATCAATCAACGCAACTTTGAAGCCTCTTTCTGTAAGTGAGAGCGCAGTGGTAATACCAACGATGCCTGCGCCTAATATGGTGACATCAGGCGTCGATCCATTCTTCTCAGCGGCCATTGCTTCCTCCTGATATGATTGCGGTCAGGGTAGTTTGCCGATGCCGTATTAGGCAATATGTCTTTAGGTACAAGACCGAACTGAGTGGGTCACTTAAAGGAAAGAATAATGAATCCAGAATTCAATCTGGCGAAAGAAAAACTGGTTTTGCCGGAACCAGAAAATCCGGCTTTCGATTATTTACCATTAACACTGCACAATGGCCTGGCCTATCTGGCCGGACAGCTTGCCAAGGTGCACGGTGTACTGCCTAATCCTGGTCGTGTAGGTCAGCAAGTCGACGAAGCGGAGGCCGG
>JAPKEK010000744.1 GCA_028822125.1 Pseudomonadales bacterium
GCAGAAAACGCGCTCTGTGATACCGTCCAATACTAGTCGGGTGGCCTCCAGATTAGCGCTGGCGGCCATCAGTGCTGCTTGCATACTACCACGGCTCAGGTAGGTGTCAGGATCTAAATGGGCTGTACCGGTGAGTGGTTCAGCGTTGGCAACCTGGTTGATGAAATAGGAAGGATGCACCAGGCAAAGCGCATCTGTTGTGATCTGGGGAATGACGTCCTTAGTCTTCGGGAAAAGGCCATCTGCGTACAATCGGCTCAGTACGGCTTCAAGACGAGCAGGCCGCTCTGGGTGCCCGTCTAATTGGTGTTGCAGGCAGGCGGTGTGGGTGAGTATCTTAAACATCGGTTTAGGATTCGATAGGATCATGGCTTGCTATAGTATAGCAGTCTGAGCTTGCCCTATAAAAATTGCCTGGCGGCCTCAAAGGATGTTGAAATAGCGCTCATATTCCCACTGGCTGGGTTTTGAGTCATCTGGGTCATTGCCGCTTGAGTGAAAGTTTAACCAGTCATGGCGACGTGATTTAATCCAGTAGTCTACGTCTTCACTACCTAGTATGGTTTTCAAAGCCTGGTCCTGTGCCAGAGCGCGGGCGGCTTCCATGATACTTCTGGGCAGTCTTGGTATGTCCTCTGGTAGCCCCCAGCCTAGCGCAGCACATTCAGGCGGGGGGGCGATTTTTCGGGTTAAGCCACTGAGTCCGCCTGCCAGTATAGCCGCGATGGCAAGGTATGGGTTCAGGTCACCTGCGCCTACTCGGTGCTCAATTCGGGTGGTGGAAGGGGACTTGGAGATTAACCTGATACCGGTTGATTTATTTTCTTCTCCCCAGGTTGCGGTCATTGGTGGCGCTGAGAATTCTCGAAATCGGCGAAACGAATTGATGGTGGGGCACAGATAGCTGACCGCAGCAGGCATGGTATCGATCAGCCCAGCGATCCAGTGGAGGAGTAAACCCGAGCGGTTGTCAGGCTTATTTGAGTCGAAGAAAACGGGTGTTGAAGCTGACAGTAGAGAATGATGGATATGCATACCATTGGAAAACCCTCTCTGCGGATGGGCCATGAAAGTTGCTGACATGCCCATATCTGTGGCAGTTTCAAATATTATTTGTTTGCTTCTGATGGCACTGTCGGCCAAGGTGACTGGATCGGTAGGGACCAGGTTGAGTTCGATCTGGCCATGGCCGTTTTCATCATTCCAGGCCTCCCACTGTATACCGTACCATTCAAGGCGTTTGATGACCTCGTTCATAAAGTCAGCTGCCCTATAGGAATCCCTGAGGAAGTAGATCGTTTCCAGTGGAGAAGACGCCAGCGGTTGAAGGTTCTGATATTGCTTAATTCTGGCATCATCAAAACTGTTTTCAAAAAGGAAGAATTCCAGTTCACAGGTTGCTTTAACCTGAAATCCGTTATCGCTAACAGCCTGGACGACCTGCTTGAGTTTAGTTCTTGGACAGAGGTTGATGGCACTGCCATCGAGGTTAGCAAAATCGCAGATGACATGCCCTAAATCGTTATCTTTGATGTCGCTGACAAAGGTATCCAGATCCGGCTTCAGCACGATGTCACCCATAACGTTATGCCTGAAAGTATGCCAGAAGGTAAAGTGTGGGGGGCTTGTAGCCTCTGCCGCGAGAGCAAC
>JAPKEK010000745.1 GCA_028822125.1 Pseudomonadales bacterium
AACACCTGGCTTGTGCGAAGTACTCGATGAAGGTCGGGATGCACTGCAAACGTCTCGCCTACTGGCTGAGCATTGAATTGAGACAGTTGTGACGCGGTATCATAGGTAGACATCAACCGGTTAATCCGGATCAGTTCCGTGTTTATCTGATCCTGCAGAGCCTGGTACTTCACAGGTTGGCCCAATAACGACTGCTGGTTGACAACAACCGAGTAGGTTGTTCCCATGGTTTTTCCAGAGAAACGGAATTCTGAGCTTCGGTGGTCACAGCCGGTCAGAATCAGCATGAAAAGCAAGGTAATCAGAGGCATAACCGAACCATTGATCTAGGCAATTCAGCTATCATAAACGATCATCTAAGAACGAATGGCACTTTAATGAAACGCGTCAATGAAACGCGGTTTAAACCTAACCGGTAGACTGCCCTGGCAGGCACCCTGCCCCGCAGCAGCCTGCCGTTGTCTGAAAACCTGGCCAAACGGGCCAGGGCTAACAAAATAATCCGTAAATAGCTTAACAATGATAACCCAGCGATAATCACTAAAGTACGCTAAGGTATAGCGAAGGCAAACGATGATTGCCCGAGACCAAGGTCACTAAACAGCGTTCCAACACAAGCTCTGCAGCAGAAGTTCTGCAGTAGACGCCCTGCAATAGAAAAGGTATGCGATGATTACCCCGCAACGATTGAGCCTGGCCAGACTACCAACTCCGTTACAGCCACTGGATCGCTTGTCAGAGACCCTGGGTGGACCTCGTATCTGGGTTAAAAGGGACGACCTGACAGAATCCATAGGATCAGGAAATAAAATTCGAAAACTTGAATTTGTCATGGCTGAGGCATTGCAGACCGGCGCATCGGTGGTCATAACCAGTGGCGGTGTACAATCGAACCACTGCCGGACAACCGCACTGATCGCAGCCAAACTCGGCATTAGCTGCCATCTGATACTGCGTGGAAGGCCTCCTGCCTCAATCGACGGAAATTTGCTCCTGGACGAATTGCTGGGCGCGACAATTACCTATGCCAGTGCGGCTGAATTTGCAGGTCTGGACGGCCTCTATACCAGAACTGAGCAATCCTACCAAGCGCAGGGTATAGTTACCTACAGTATTCCTATCGGCGCAAGTAACCCGCTTGGTATGTGGGGTTACATCAATGCGGCTGAAGAACTCAAGACAGATTTTGTTAAGCACAGCTTTGCGCCAGATTACATTCTTTCAGCAGTAGGATCAGGTGGAACACTGGCTGGTTTAATCGTGGGCCAGCAATTGTACCAACTACCCGGCAGAATCGCCGGTTTTAACGTTGCTAACGATAAGTCGTTTTTCCACGATAAGATAACATTGGATATTGATAACTGGGGTCATGTTTTTGAAAAAAAATTACCCCCGCCAGCCATCCATATCATGGAGGGCTATGTGGGCCCGGGCTACGGTATCGCCGGTCCGGAGGTGTTTAATTGCATCCGACAAGTAGCAAAGCTGGAAGGCTTAGTTCTGGACCCGGTATACACCGGCAAAGCATTTCATGGCATGCTGGAGAGTATCAGCAAGGGTCTGCTCGATAACAGCAGCAATATTGTTTTCCTGCATACTGGCGGTATTTTCGGACTCTTCCCGCATAGAGACTCATTCACC
>JAPKEK010000746.1 GCA_028822125.1 Pseudomonadales bacterium
GTTAGTTTACGGGCTTCATGAACGAGCCGTGCAGTTCGCCAGGGAATTGACATTAGCCAATTTCAAAGTGCTCAATGAGGTGGTGTTTAACCAGGTGCTGGTGGGCTTTGATTGGTCAGAGGAGGCAACCGCCGAATTTATTGACCTGGTACAGCAATCAGGCGAATGCTGGGTTGGTTCTGCAAACTGGCACGGCAAAGCAGTGGTAAGGATCAGCGTCTGCTCCTGGGCTACCACTGCCGAGGATGTCAGCCGCTCTATAGCCAGCTTCATAAAGGCCCGGGAAGCCGTCGTATGCTAAGCATGCAGCCACTTTCAGAAGCATGTCAGCACCTTACTCTGATCTACTTACTACTCGCCTACTTACTACTCGCCCACTTACTACTATCCCTTTTTTCTCAATTTCCAGACCTGCTCAGAAGGCCATTTTTGGCCCCAGCCTGCCGGTATCGAGAATTTTGTTTCCGAGCTGTCTTCCGGTGCCTGTAATTCAAGATAGTCAAGCACCTCGAACCCAGTGTTTTGAAAAAGATGGTACCAATCCGAATGAGACAGGTTGAATTCGATACCACCGGGGTCATGTTCAACATTCCTCCAGTCCTGCTGGTGCATCCCAAAATAAGGCCGATGCAGGCTCTCATCACAATTGGATCCATCGTCGGGTGTCGCCAATATGGCAATCGGATGCGTGCCAAGAAATGTCAGGCAACCCCCTGGTTTAAGTAAGCGATAAGCCTCTGGAATCCAAACCAGTGGGTCACACCAGATTGCTGCCCCATACTCATTGATGGCGAAGTCGAATGATGCATCAGGATACGGGACATCCTCTGCATTGCCATGAATAAAGTCTACCTCCAGCTCATATTCTTTCATCAGGCGCTCAGCCGTCTTGAGTTGTTCAAGAGAATTATCGATGCCAGTCACATGAGCGCCCCGGCGCGTCATCCAGGCAGCGACATAACCCGTTCCACAGCCAAGTTCTATCGCTTTCATGCCAGTCATATCGACAGGTAGAAGCTGCAGTTGAGATTCTGGCAGCCCCCAGATACCCCATGTAGGCGAGTCCTGCTGCCAGCTTCGCTGGCCAGCACCGACCCAGTCAGACGCCATCCCATCCCAGTAGGATCTGTTTTCGGCGACATGCTCGGCCAGTTGTTTATCTTTCAAGCGATGTGAGCCGCCTGAATTTCCAGAATTATCGCTCATGAGCCCCATCCACTATCAAGTCGTTAATGACTGGTCCGGCATTTTACCAAAGGTTATCAGTATGCTGAGATCAGGTTTTGGACCTGTTCGTTTTAACCAACTGTGCTGGCTTCACAGCATGTGTCTGCCACCAGGCTCACCAAGGGGTAGCCTTATCTTGGTCGAAACAGAAAGTCCTTGATTTCAGAGCGGGCCACCTGAATGTCGGTTGCCTTAACCTTATCCGTATCGCCAACCTCTTCGGGCACATAAAAATGAATTTGATCGCTGTCATGGTAGGCTGCCCAGACCGCCTCGGCAATAGCAGTCGCAGGCATCAAGCGATAAGCACCCTGCTTGGGAAGCCGATCTAACATTGATAATTCAAATGGACGTCCAGCGCCCTTGGCGCTTTCAGCACGCAGCATAGGCGTATC
>JAPKEK010000747.1 GCA_028822125.1 Pseudomonadales bacterium
GTGGAAAATCAGTGAAAACAAACCGGGGTACGCCACAATGCTCAACGATATCCTTGGCACTGCCCAGGATAACCGTTGGGATACCATGGGCCTCGAGATACCTGGCTGTCAGACTCACGGTCTGGTGGCAAACAGGTCAGTTGGCGGTAAGAATAGCGAGATCGACCTCATCCTCTGTTAGCAGGGCCAGTATATCAACGCAGTCCTGTTCAATAGTGGTGACTTGGCTTCTATTAGTTGGCGTGCCATAGAACCGTGCTGCAACCGTCTTGATACGACCCTGCTTGGCCGCCGCCTTTAGGGCCTTAAGCGGGAAAAAAGAATTGAGGTCCTCAGCGGTAGAGTATTTTCTATCGTAACCCAGGTGTGAGATCCCGAGGAAACCCAGCTCTGAAGTTGATTGGCTGTAGACTTTGTAAAATTTTGCCGCAGCATTGTAGGCTGCACCAGCGCGTTGATCGCCTGCACCTTCCTTAAAAGGAGCGGCCGTTGTGATCAGGCCTACCCTGGCTTGATCCAGGGTGGACCCTAAAGGCGTGAACGGAACATCGGCGTATTGAGCCCAGCGATAGGGGTTTGAGTAACCCAGAGCAAGATAATAGTCGCGCAGTCTTTGCATGTAGGGTACGGCAATGTCATGTTCCTCAGTGAAGGCGGCACTTTGTTGGCTGTTCATGGATCACCTGCTGTTCGTGGTATGGCAAGGATAGGATACTTACTTCTGTCCTGACCAAATATTTGATTTGGTGGGCAAGGTCACTCTTCATAAGCTTTCTCTATTGAATTCAGGTCAACGATTGAAGATGAAAAATGGTTTGTGTAAGCGGTTTTTTTAGATGTCACTGAATATATTAATTCATCTATTTAGGATATTCATGGTAATTTGTTTAGCTGATCTGTCTCGATTGGAAAAAGGTCTGGATATGGACAGTAGCTGGGTTTTAACAATAGAAAAACCAGACATGACTTTACCATGATGTCCTTTCAGGTCTACGGTGATTTTAATCGTCCGTTTTGTTATGCACTTGAGGAGCGTTTGCGTCTATACGAAGGCCGTCAGGACATCGAGTGGCGACCTATACAGCATGTTCCCAACGGCGGCCTGATTCAGGCCCAGCTAATTTGATTTTGATAGCGCTGCTAAGCCAAAATGTTTTGCTGGCGCAGCAATTCCGCGCTCGTGTTTTTGAGGCACTTTGGGCAGAAGGGCTGGATATTTCTAATGATGGGGTTATCGCGATCCTGCTGGCAGAACTGGGGATTGATATGCCTCAGATCGCGTCGAACCCGAAAGCCCAGCTGGCCGCATTCCAGCGTCAGTGGCAGGCAGTGGATTCTAATCGGCGGATCCCTATCATGACTGCTTCGGACGGTCGCAGCCTGATCGGATTAAGCGCCCCACGGGACATAGAATGCTTTCTGGCCGGTCGCAAATCAAAAGGGGAGCCCAGTGGCATGTGCGAATTTGTGCCTCGCCCCGTGGTCCTGGATATAGGCCATCCGACGTCGATCTGGCATCTCATTGATGTGCTTCAACCCGCCGTGGATTTGCTGGTGGCGGCAGAAATTTCCTGGGCCCTGAGGCTGATAGACGATGGTCTTCGGCCTGACCTTCTACTGC
>JAPKEK010000073.1 GCA_028822125.1 Pseudomonadales bacterium
TTCCTTATCATGCCAGTCTTTTGAAGTATAACGTTCAACCGAAAAATCATGCTTACCCATATCTTTAGGTGACTCCAGCCTGAGTACCTCGGGTACCTCGTGGGAATCCGCATCGAGTAGCTCTTGATAAGTCACGCCAGGAGACCGCGGCATCGTTACCGGATCCAAGTCTTTATACATTCCGCGCTCTTGATTACTCATTTGATTATTGATCTCATTGTTGTCATGTGCATTGTTAACTAACAGGTTATATCAGTCTTCAGCAGGATTTCCAATAACCGTTGCCTTGGAGCCAACCGAACTCGAAGGGTCAATACGATCCTTCAGGGGTTTCGCAGTAAATTCAATATGCAGTTCCTTCAGGGCACGTAACGAGTAGTTTGGTGCTACTTCAAAGCTGTTTTCACCTTCAGTAAAGCGCATATCCTCGATGCGCGAACAAAGGGCATGGAAGGCCCAATATAGCTCCCGCCGCGCCAGAGGCGCTCCCAGACAGTGATGCACGCCTGAGCCAAATCCCAGGTGTCGGCCCGGCTTTTCCCGCTCAAGATTGATTTCCGCTGGATCTTCAAAGGCTCTTTCATCCCTGTTAGCAGCTGCATAACGGACATTTATCATGGCACCTGTAGGTATGGAAACCCCGTGCAATTCAATGTCGGTTGTAGCTAATCTGAACAAACCCTGAACCGGACCTTCAAGCCGTACGACTTCTTCACAGAAACCACGCAGATATCTTTCTGGATCCGATTTTAACTGCAACCATACGTGCTGGTTTTCAATGAGTAGTTTGATGCCGTAGGCAATGGCATTGGTTGTTGTTTCCGAGCCACCAACAAACGTATCAGCCATGGTTTCGGCGTGCAGTTCATTATCTGTCAGTGTTCTACCCCACTCCGGTATGACCTGGTTCACCAGGTCCGATAGAAGCGTCTCGTCAGGCTCTCGGCGTAATCTCTCGAAAATGGCCTGGAAATAATGCTGTGCCTGTATTTCCATTTCCACCGACCACTGTTCCTCAGCTTCCGTCTGCATCATACCAAGCCGCTGTACCCAGGCATCTGTCCAGCGCTTAATCTGCCAGATGTCCTTCTCCGGCACACCCATCTGCTGGCCAATCACAATCAGCGGCAGGGGTACCGCATACTGCTTTACCCAATCACAGCGGCCTTGGTCAACAAAAGCATCCATCAGTTTATACGCAGTATCCCGTACAAACGGATCCATCGCATCTATTTTCCTGGGTCGAAACGCCTCGTTAAACAGCTTTCGCATCTGTCTGTGATTCGGGTCATCCCGACCTGCAAGGGTGGCGCCAGGCACCCAGCCCTTCTCTTCGTAGAGGGCGTACATCCTTCTGGCTCGCTCAGAGTCGAGGCGTTCACGACTGCTTCCCTGGTCTGATCTCATATCATTGGAATAACGCTTTGAATCAAGCAGTACCGCACGCAGGTCATCGAACCGGGAAATAACATAAAATCCAGTGATTGGATCGATCCAGACAGGCGCATCATCGCGCAGCATCCTATAGGCATGATAAGGGCAGTTCTGGAGGCTGCTATCAAGGAAGTTGATGTCGTCCAGCTGCTCGGGGACTACCGGTTGATAAGGTTCTTTGTTCATAATCATCCTGTGTTATCCAGTCTGGGGCGTACCACCAATGTCCCAATGTGACAGCACGGCTACTGCGTGCCATACAGAGACGTTTAATTCTGTGTCAGCTGAACCCATATTCGAACCGATTAACACCTTCTCAAAATAATATCGTAATAACTTTGTAAACTAAACCAGGGCTAAACCTCAACTACGCATAGCCTGTACTCAACCCCGGTCAAGATTACGACGGAAGAGATCGTGCACCCGTTCCCAGTGTTTCTCTGAGGCCGTTCGGTGATAACGTTCACCGCCGGGGGGCGCAAACCCGTGCAACGCACCTTCCATGAATTCAATGCGATAATTTACACCCTGATCCGCCAGCGCTTTATCCATTATTTCCAACTCTTCCCGGGTCGCAGTGGGGTCATTGTCAGCCCAACCAAAATAGACTTCACCTTTGATCTGATCAATTTCTTTATGAGGTGAATCATCCTGATCTGAGACAAGCCAGGCACCGTGAATAGAAGCAACCGCGGCAACCTTTTCGGGCATTCTCTGCAGAAGCCCCATCACCAATGGACCGCTCATGCAGAATCCAACCGCTCCGATCTGCCCGCTGGAATCGGCCTTGTCATTATTGCGGGTATATTCCAGCATCGCCTGGGTATCAATGATGATGCAGTCACGATTTACCGCCATCATATATTCACGACGTACATGCATGTCCTCGTCGCTCAAGCCAAACTCTCGATAAGGCGTCTTCCGATAATAGAGAAACGGCAGGAGAACATAGTACCCTGCGCTGGCAAGTCGTGATGCCATGTCTTTCAAAGCCGGACGGATGCTGGGCGCATCCATCAGGTACAACACGATGGGATAGGGGCCGTCTTCTTCCGGGTGAAACTCAAATGTGGTCATACTGCCGTCTGGCGTTTTTATCTCAATCTGTCGTTCAATCATTATTCACCTGTCTCACTGCGTTTCTAATCAACTAATATCTAATGTAGCGCAATACTGGCCCAACACCAGAAATTTCCCTCGAAATTATGCTAAATCGGCTGATAATACCCAGCCAGTCCCTCAGGCTGTCTCATTCCTGCCAAAACAACAGAGAAGCCGGGCCATAATAGGGCTGAAACCTATAAGCCAAAACCATCGTTTCATCAGTGAAGCGCACTTGCCTGGGTCGTCAGCCCGGGCTATCCCGATGAAGGTATATTATTCCGTTAAGTTGATTGACAAATGGGATGACTAAAGTTATTCCTTGATCGAAGGTAAGAATAATTTCTAGATGGAGCAGGTAATGGCAGGTGCACTTTCACATATTCGAATCTGTGACTTCACCGGACAGTTGGCAGGTGCCGGAGCAACTAAGTGGCTGGCAGCATTCGGTGCGGAAATTATCAGGATCGAAGATCCTGTTAAAGAGGGCCGCTGGGATATCCTGCGGGCGACACCGCCTTTTGTCGATGACCGAAGAGGGGTTGATTTTGGCGGTGGATTCAATAACCATAACACCGACAAGAAAGGTATCACTCTGAATCTGCGTACAGCCAAGGGCAAGGAGATTCTATCAGAAATCATCAAAAAGTCAGATGCGGTAACAGAAAATTTTGCAGCAGGTGTACTCGAGAAATGGGGGTTTGGTTATGCAGACCTGAAGCGTATCAAAGCAGATATAGTCTATGTGTCTAACTGCGGTTTCGGCCATAACGGGCCGTACAGCAGGTTCAAGACCTGGGGGCCCATCGTGCAGGCGATTTCTGGCCTCACTTTTTCCTCTGGGCTACCCGGCCAGCCACCGGCCGGTTGGGGCTACTCCTATATGGATCATACTGGGGGATACTATATGGCCATGGCGATCATGCTGGCCCTGCTTGAACGTGATAACAGCGGTCGAGGCCAGTGGGTAGACCTTGCCTGCACCGAAGCAGGTCTCAGTTTGAATGGCCCTGCTCTGCTGGACTGGACCGTGAATCAAAGAGCCATGCGGCAATCAGAAGGGATTGATTCCAACCGTAGTCAGTTTGCGCCCATGGCACCGCACGGTATCTACCCCTGTTCAGGTGAAGATGAATGGATAGCAATCGCCTGCAGAGATGACCAGGAATGGCTGAAACTGACCGAGATTATGGAAAATAACCAGCAGACCAGCCCCAGAACCTCATGGTGCCGTGATTATAATGAGATGAAGTATCGGCTGGATCATCAGGATGAACTCGATAAACAGCTAGCAGGCTGGACCCGCCAACAGGAAAAATTCAGTTTACAGGAAGACTTACGCCAGGCCCGGATACCGGTAGGCGCAGTGCAGAAACCTCAAGAGCGAATTGATCAGGACCCGACAACAACCAAGGCCGGCCTATGGCCGACGATTACTCACTCAAAAATGGGAAAGGTCAGAGTCGATGGCATGCCCGCACAGTTCTCGCGCACGCCTTGGCAGATGACCCACGGAGGGCCGTGTCTGGGTGAACACACCGAACAGGTTCTTACTGAGCTTTTACACAAAAGCCCTGATGAAGTGGCCCTGCTACGTGAGGAAGGTGTCATATGAGCGTTCTACACGGCGTTCGTGTAATTGAACTGACGAGCGAACGTATTGCCTTTGCTGGCAAGTTACTGGGTGACATGGGTGCCGATGTCATCCTCCTTGAACCCGTGCAAGGTGAACCGAGTCGATCCTACCCGCCCTTTATGGACGATCAAGCAGGCGACAATCGCAGTCTGTACTTCCTGCATTACAACACCAGTAAACGCAGTGTGATACTGGACCTTGACACAAAGCCGGGACGAGCAGCCTTTAAGAAACTGATTGCCACCTCGGATATATTGCTCGAGTCCGAGCCGATTGATCGACTGTCCGCCCTCAAACTTGATTACGATGACCTGATCAAAATTCAACCCAGCCTCATTCATGTCGCAGTCACCCCCTACGGGCGGAGTGAGGCGCTCAGCGACCTACCGGTCACCGATCTGACTTTAATGGCATCGGGTGGACCCCCTTGGAGCTGCGGCTATGACGACCATAGTCTTCCACCGGTTCGCGGCTGGGGACAGCAGGGATATCACACCGGTTGTCACTATGCCTTTATGTCTATTCTCACTGCTTTACTTCACCGTAATGGTTCAGGTCAGGGTCAGTTCATCGATATTTCAATGACCGCTGCTCTGAACGTGACTACAGAGGCAGGAAGTTATGCCTGGCTTGTCAGTGGTGCTACAGTGCAACGTCAGACCGGGCGTCATGCAGCAGTCAAACCAACGGGTGAAAGCCAGGTCAGATGTGCTGATGGCCGCTATGTCAACACCGGGGTACCACCCAGATTTCCCGAAGAATTCGAGAAATTACTTGTCTGGTTCAAACAAATCGGTCTGGCTGACGACTTCCCCGAAACGGTCTTTCTCGAGATGGGTGCAACCTGGAAAGGACCCTTTGATCTGTCCAAGATAGGAGAAGATGAAGCCATCACGGCCATATTTTCGGCAGGTCGACAAGCATTAATCATGATCGCTCATGCCATCAGCGCTTACGATTTCTTTATCGGCTGTCAAAACGCAGGCTT
This sequence comes from Pseudomonadales bacterium, assembly GCA_028822125.1. GTDB lineage: Bacteria > Pseudomonadota > Gammaproteobacteria > Pseudomonadales > Azotimanducaceae > UBA9926. Next base: position 5,160 of record JAPKEK010000073.1, read on the forward strand.
ATCCGTAGGTATTATCTATTCTCCTGAGGAAGCCTTCGAGGATGAACACTTCAAAGCCCGGGGTTTCCCGGTGGAAGTGATACACGACGATTTAGAACGCACGGTTACCTATCCCGGTGCACCCTATCAATTGCCCGCCAGTCCCTGGTCGATCAGCCGGCGGGCGCCGCACCTGGGTGAGCACACCCATGAGGTATTAGCTGAACTATAGCGAGATAATTACGCTGTAGCTGGATTACTCGAGTGCTCCCGCGATCAGCAGCTCTCCAAATTTTGCATCATCATAGTCAAGCAGATGATTCAGCACATCAGCCATGTCCCGACCGAAGGTAGGCGCACTTGAATCGATGAAAGTAGCTGAACGGGATAGCTTAATTCTGCAGGCCTCAATGGTCGTCTCACCGCCCTCGGGATGAGGCAGGGAAATGAAATGACCAAGATGCTGCAACTGTGGGTCCGTATATAACTCCGGGCTGTTCTGGACAACTGCTGCAGGAACACTTACAGCCTGAAGCATTGCCTCGAGTTCATAGCCGTCCTGCACCGCTGCGTATTCGGCGATACACAAATCAAGCTCATCCTGATGGGTAAGCCTGTTTTCAAGGCTACCCCAATCGGCATCATTGGCCCCCAGCGAATCGATCACAGTGCACAACGCACGCCACTGAATATCCGTTTCACAGGCAATAGCGATGTGTTTATCATCGCCTCTGGTGGCATAAACGCCATGAGGTGCAGCATGCGAATCTCGATTACCCTGACGCGATTGAACGCTACCATTAGCACTATAATCAAGTAGTGCTGGCGTCAGAAAGTGCATAGCCGCCTCACTCTGGGCGAGATCAATATGCTGGCCTTGACCGGTCCGCCTGACATGATCCAACGCTGCCAGAATGGCAATGGCATTAAAGCGCGGCGCAATGTAATCAGTATAAGCTCCAAAAGGACCCGCCGGCTCTCTATCAGGCCAACCCGTGATTTCATAAAACCCCGTTATCGCCGCGGCCAGGTTTCCATAACCCGCGAACATTGATAAAGGTCCTGTCTGACCCATCAGGCAGGTGCTCAACATGATGATTTCTGGTTTTATTTCACGCAAGGTGGCGTAATCCAGACCCAATGCTTTCATCGCCCGGGGTGAAAACGATTCCGTTATAACATCAGCCCATCGAACCAGATCAAGGATAACCTCTCGACCTTCGGGCTTGGTAAGGTCAATCGTGACCATTCGTTTGCCAGCATTTATACTATGGAAAATCGCTGATTTTTCAGGAGACTCATCGCCATCCATGAACGGTCGTATCGTCCGGGTAACATCAAGTCGAGAGGTCGACTCTACTCTGACCACTGTCGCGCCAAAATCAGCGAGCAGTCTTGTCGCCCCAGGTCCGGCCAGAGCCCACATCAGATCCAGGACTTTGACGCCCTCAAGGGGCAATTCATGGCCTTGCCTGACCGGTAGTGAAACCGTCGGCACACTTTCAAGTTCCTTAAACACCTCATCGTTATGCTCACCGATTCGCGGTGGCCGCTGTCCAGGCTGCAATGGCGTTTCACTGAACCTGGCAAACGCACCAGGATACTGAACTGAAGCTGAAGGCCCTTCTCCATCGGGCTTCCAGAAATAATTACGTGAAGCGAATTGCGTACTATCAACAACCTCTGCAAGTGTGGTCATTGGCGCCAGTAAAAGGCCACGTTGAAGTGCAGCATCAAGCAACTGTTGCTTGCTTTTTGACGCTGTGCAAGCAGCCACGCAGTCTTTTACCCGTTCCCATTCCGAGATAGGTTCTTCGCCTCGGGTTAACAAAAGCCCGTATTCGAGCCAGTTTTTATCTCGGGTAGCTTCATCGCAGAAACCTTGTTCACAGATATAAGCCATCAAACGTGCAGTAGCGGGTCCAATGGTAGCGCCGAATAAAAAGGTAATGGCAATCCTGCCATCACTGGCAGGAAAGGTCAGCCGAATGGAAAGTTCACCCACTTTCAGGCCGCCTGCCGATCGAGTCACTGTTTCTTCATTCACAGCCGTCGACAGGATGTAACCCTGCGTTGCAAAGGTCAGGGCTTGCTGTGCTGAAACAGTCACCTTCTGACCTAGCCCGGAAACAGCCCTTTCTTTCAGCGCAACCAGAGAACCCGCGGCTGCTTCTGCAGCGGCGTGATTCCACGCCTGAGGTACCGAGACTCGTACCGGCGGGCGATCGGCATCGCCGGTAATCGCCATAGGCCCAGAGCTTGCCAGCAAAGTTAAATCTGTGGCTGCCCAATGAGCCTTTGGGCCGGTATCGCCAAAAGGTGTCATGGAGACATGTATAAGCGCGGGATTGAGTTGGCGTAAGGTTTCATAATCAATCCCTCTCTCCTTGAGGCTGCCTACCGGTTCAGCCTCAATCAGAAAATCGGTTTTTGAAACCAACTCCAAAAACAGGGCTCGGTCCTTATCAAAGTCCAGTTCTATGCTTCTTTTACCCCGCGCATAGCCCCACCAATTTAGAGAATATTCTGGCTCGGCCTGACTTTTGAAAAAAGGCCCTGTGCGTCTACCCAGGGCACCGCCGGGTGGCTCTACCTGAATGACATCTGCACCCAGATCGGCCAGGATCTGGGCGCACAACATACCATTTTGACTGGTTAGGTCGAGAACACGGTAGGGCTTGAGCAACATTGGATTACTCCATAGTCGGGTTGTTAGCCACGATTCTATGACTGACCATAGCAGAGCCGTTCACCCCTGGGTAGGGTACTGACAAGTTAACTCATACCCGTGGGCTGGAGCTACAAAATAGTTGCGG
>JAPKEK010000074.1 GCA_028822125.1 Pseudomonadales bacterium
GGTCAACGCCGTCAGGAACACGAGTTGCGGCTTTTACCCCGACGTTAGCGATTTCAACACAACCCGCTGGCACAAGAACCTTATCCCCTGGTTCTACATCGGTCACGCCGCTACCCACTGCTACAACGGTCCCACCGCCTTCGCCACCAACCACAAAAGGATAACCAGCGTTATCTTGGTAGTCCCCTGCAAACCGCACCAGATCGCTGAACTGAATGCCTCTGGCAGCAATCGAAACCTGTATTTCACCGGACCCTGGCGGCGATGGCGGGGCTATATCCTGATACACCAAATCCAAATGTGTACCCGCTTTAACGCAATAGACAACCTTCATAATTTCAATCCATAGATAATTTCAGGCATCAGGCTAACCGGTCTACCCAGCTGTTTACAATAGCATCACCTTTCAATAATGACGGTACTGAGCCTTTAGCGTTCAAACATCAATGCCAGTTAATTTCAGAAAGTTCCAGGTGTTCATATCATCATAATTAACTCGAGTGAGTTCAGTTTTGCCACCTCATTATGGTAAATTTACTCGAGTTCCTACTGGTTTTCGGCAAACAAATTTGCGTGTAAAAGACAGCTGATACGCTTAACCACCGTGCCAGCCCTGAACATCCATAACAACCCAGAGTACTTCCTGGCGCTCTGTACTTAACCCAGCAGGAGGCTGAAGCCTTTGCAGGCTGCCCAGTATCGTCCCGGCCTGCAACTGCCTGACATGATAATCTGGGCACCGCTTCCAGCATCAAATCTGTGGTCGCAACAGATCAGAAAAATCGCAGAGGGTCTGCTCCTTTAACGATAAATTCTGGTAGGGTAACTAGCAATTGAAATCAACAAGTGAAATCGCCCCGTTAAACCACTTACTACACCTGTTCTAGCCGCCTATTCCGCTATATCGCTGCCCATGGCTGCGATGGGCATGCCCGTTGCCGTCTACTTACCCCGTTTTTATAGTGAAGGAATGGGTTTATCCCTTGTCATAGTCGGTACGATTTTCACCCTAGCCAGGATAAGCGATGTCATTACAGATCCGATCATGGGTTACGCTATTGATCGTTTCCAGACACGCTGGGGACGAAGAAAACACTGGATTGCTCTCTCCCTGCCTATCCTTCTGATTTCAGTCTGGATGGTTTTCATGCCGACTAAAGAATCAGTATCGGCAGGTTATCTCCTGTTCTGGCTGATCGCGCTTTATATCGGCTATACCATGCTGGCTATTGCCCATCAATCCTGGGGGGCAGAACTGTCCCAGAGCTATGATGATCGTTCCCGGTTATTTGGCTGGCGGGAAGTTTTTGTTATTGCTGGCATGACTATCGTGCTGGCTATACCTGCGGCTCTTGAGCTATCTGGTTACAGTCACCAGCAGGATAAGGTAGCCAGTATGGGTTGGTTCTGCTTAATCCTTTTTCCAATTCTAGCCATCCCCACTTTACTGGTGGTTCCGGACAGTGAGGCCATTTCTCCAACCCAGCTGGCCATAAAACAACAGTTCTACCTCATCATCAATAATCGGCTCATGTGGCGCCTGCTGGCCGCAGACTTTGCTTCCGGTTTTGGCACCGCGGTCAGTGGTGCCCTTTATATCTTTGTGGCCAGCACCTATTTCAGGCTCCCCGAACATGCCAGCATAGCCTTGCTTTTCTATTTCATGGCCAGCTTTCTGGCCATGCCCATGTGGTTAAAACTCGCTTATAAAATCGGCAAAGATGTGGCGCTAAAAATCGCCCTACTTTACGGCGCGGCGGTCAACCTACTCCTATTACCCCTAGCCGAAGCAGGGAGTATTTTCATCCTGTGGGGATTTACGCTCATTTACGGTATCGCTTTTGGAGCAGCGCCAACACTTTTGCGATCTATGATGGCGGATCTCACTGATCAGGATGAACTCCACTCAGGAGAAAAACGCTCCGGTATGTTTTTCGCTTTATTAACGACAACCAACAAACTTGGAGCAGCAATCGCAGTCGGTACCAGCTTTGCCATTCTTGAACTGGTCTTCAATTTCATCCCTGGCCAGAAGAACCCGCAATCGGCCCTTGACGGTCTCTTGCTCACTTACACAGTGGGCACCGCCCTGGGCCTTTCTTTAGCCGTTATCCCATTGATCCGCTATCCGCTAAACAAGCAAGCCCACCAGGTTATTCGATCACAGCTCGACCTGCGACAACCATCAAATTAACTGTAATCGAGGGCCTCGACATCAAATTACACTTAGCAACAAACGATTAAACCCTTTTTTCGGCAAAGCCTGAAAGCGTTAACCTAAGCTTTATCAAAAAATCTGAAACGATAACTAATCCATCCACAATTCATAATGCGGCGCTAATAATTCAGCGCTAGCGCGCCATATCGTCTTTTTTAAGTTGACCTTCCAGGGCTGATAACCCACCACGAATAATCTACCGCTAATCACTGATGGTTGCATTTGAGGACTGCGTTTCAATAAATCTGATAAAATCCACAGTGGCCCGGCACCCGGATTGACGCTGCAACAAAACTGCGACTACTTTAAGGGTAAACTGGTCAAAATCAATTGCATTGATCGTAGCGAGCAAGCGGTTTTATTGGCGCAATCGCTCAACTCCTAATAAACTTAATCCTGTCTTATTCACTAAATCAGAAAAGCCGGATCAAACATGAAAACACATCGCGAAGGCAACCTCCAGGCACCGACACGACACCCCCTGAACTGGAAAGAAGACAATTTCTGGCAGGCTGACGAGATCAATGAAGAACTAGAAAGAGTTTTTGATATTTGCCATGGTTGCCGCCGCTGCGTAAGTCTGTGCGATACCTTCCCTACACTGTTTGACCTGGTCGATGAATCAGAGACGATGGAAGTAGACGGCGTTAACACAGCGGATTACGACAAGGTTGTTGATCAATGTTACCTGTGCGATCTCTGTTATCTTACCAAATGTCCGTACGTACCACCCCACGAATGGAATGTTGACTTCCCGCACCTGATGCTCCGAGCCAAAGCCCAGAAATTCAAGGCAGGCAAGGTACGCTTACGCGACAGGATACTCACCAGCACCGATGCATTAGGGAAGGCCATCACCACTATTCCTCTGGTCGACCTGACGGTTAATGCGCTGAATAACAACTCGCTGTTCCGCAGTGCTCTTGACACGACGATGGGTATCCATAAACAGGCCCCGCTGCCAGCCTATCACCGCAATACTTTAAGAAAAAAATTTAACGCCGATAAAATTAAAGCTAAAGCAGTGGCCGCAACCACTGGCAAAGTGGCTTTTTATGCGACCTGCTACGGCAATTACCATACCCCGGATCTGGGCCAGGATTTTGTCAAAGTATTCGAGCACAACGGCATCAGCATTAATCTGGTCGACAAAGAAGCCTGCTGTGGCATGCCCAAACTGGAACTGGGCGACCTGGATTCCGTCGATGCTCTGAAAGAAAAAAATATTCCGATTCTTGCCAGCATGGTCGATGAAGGCTATGACCTAATTGCGCCCATCCCTTCGTGCGTGCTGATGTACAAACAGGAATTACCGCTGATGTATCCGGAAGATCCAGATGTTCAAAAAGTTCAGGACGCTTTTTACGATCCCTTTGAATATCTCTACCTGCGCCACAAAGCGGGTGAATTCAACACCAACTTCAAACAGTCTCTTGGCGACATTAGTTATCAGGTCGCCTGCCATTTAAGGGTTCAAAAAATCGGCTATAAAACCCGGGACATCCTTAATTTAGTGCCTGATACTCAGGTCCAAACCATCGAACGCTGTTCAGGCCACGATGGCACCTATGCGGTAAAAAAAGAGACTCGATCAAAATCCCTGAAAATTGCCCGACCCGTGGTCAAGCAGATTAACGCTGCACAGAACCGCTATTTCGCGAGCGATTGCCCCATGGCAGCCGTCCATATTGAAAACCTTGCAGACAGCAGCGCAGTCACTAGCCATCCCATGACGCTACTCAGGAAAGCCTATGGTATTTAAAGCAAGCAAACTCCAGTGCTGTGAAACTGCCCTGATCAGATGCATAATTGCCGGTCAGACAGCATTTTCTCTCCAGATCAAGGCAACCTTATGAACGACCATAGAAATACTCTAACGGCAGAAGAACAGGGGGTCCTGCTTCAAAAGGGAACCGAACGGCCTTTTTCTGGCGAATTTGACAATCTATTTGAAACCGGCCTTTACCTATGCAAACAATGTGATGCACCGCTCTATCGCTCGGAGGACAAATTTCAAGCCCATTGCGGATGGCCTGCTTTCGACGATGAAATTCCCGGGGCCATTAAAAAAGAAAGGGATAACGATGGCCTACGCACTGAAATCCTCTGTACTAACTGTCTCGGCCACCTGGGCCATGTATTCGAAGGCGAGCGACTTACTGCGAAAAACACCCGACACTGCGTCAATTCAATATGCATGAAATTCGTTGCCGGAACGCGTTCAGTGACCTGATATACGAGGCAGACCGAAGCGTTGCGATAACGGTGATATGCTAATATTCTTGCATGCCAAGACGCTTCATGAAGACGTATCTGTAACAAGGCTACCACACTGAAAACTAACCTGGATCATGGGTAACCCGGCTTGTGTCAACAACTGGAAGATAACTGATGTTGTTCTGACCAGGCCATTGCTCAAGCTGATAAAGAGAAATGAATGAACCTATTAGCAAAGTCAATTCTGGTATCCGCAGCAGTCATGTTCATTACTGCCTGCACCGAAAAAACTGATTCCGAACAATCTAAAGCGGCAAAAGTATCACCGTTGTATCCGCCCTGGGGCGTTGACCTCAAAGCGCGGGATTTAAAGACGACCCCTGGAGACGATTTTCATCAATATGCCAATGGCAAGTGGTTATCCGAAAACCCGGTTCCTGCAGAGCGAACCTCGTGTGGCGTCAGCGCGCTGATCCGCGAACGAGCAGAAGACAGGGTTCGGCAAATTATCTCTGACCTGAGCCAAGCTGAATCGTTAGCAGACGGGCCAGAACAGAAAGTCGGGGATTATTTTACCAGCTGGATGGATACCAAAACTCTGGATCAATTAGGGCTGTCGCCGCTTTCTGAAGACCTCGAACGAATCGCCTTGATCAGTTCCGTTGACGACTTGGCCGATGAATTCGGACGCCAATACTTCGTTAATGGCATCAGTCCGTTCAGTGCCTGGATAGGCCTCAACCCATTAAACCCGGACGAGTACAACCTATCTATCGGGCTTTCCGGGCTAGGCCTCCGGGATCGGGATTATTATCTGGAAGACAGTGAACGAATGATCCAGATCAGATCGGAATACAAGGACTATATCGCCCAGATACTTTCGTTCGCTGATTACAACAAGACTACAGACTGGCCTACCAGAATCCTGGCCATCGAAACACAAATCGCCGAACTACAATGGGTCAGATCAGATAGAAGAGACCGGGACAAAACATTCAATCCCACCCTGACCAGCCAGCTAGTCGCCGAACAGCCAAACTTTCCCTGGAACAGGTTTCTGAAAGCAAGAGGAATTCACGCCATTGAAGAAATCAACCTGTCTCATCCAGATACCATTGCACCGCTGATTGAACATATCAGGACGGCGGAAATCGAGGATTGGCGAGCCTACCTGACGTTCCATATAATCGACCATCAAACTAACCTGTTATCGACCGAGATTGACCAGGCAAGCTTCGAATTCTGGGGGAAGATAATTAGAGGACAAAGCGAACCCCTTGCCCGCTGGAAAAGAGGGGTTGCCCTGGTCGGCAATAAATATGGCCTTGGCGAACTGCTCGGTCAGGCTTACGTTAATCGCCATTTCAGTGCCGAGTCGAAAGCCGCCATGGAAACACTGGTCGAAAATCTACGCTCAGCATTTCGGGCACGCATAGAAAAGATCGACTGGATGGGCAGTACCACGAAACAGGAAGCGCTGCTTAAATTAGAGGCTTTCAGGGCAAAAATTGGCTATCCAGACCAGTGGAAGGACCTGTCTGCCATTAGCATTGACGCAAAAACGCTGTTCGCTAACGTGCACCGCATAAACAGTTTCTTCGAGCAATATGATATCGACAGACTGGATGCCAAAACTGATCGTGAAGAATGGTTCATGATGCCGCAAACCGTCAATGCTTATTACAATTCCGGCTTCAACGAAATCGTCTTTCCTGCCGCTATTCTGGATCCGCCTTATTTCGACCCAGGAGCAGACCTGGCCGTTAACTATGGTGCCATTGGCGCAGTCATTGGCCACGAAATGGGTCATGGATTTGATGATCAAGGATCAAAATCAGATTCGCTCGGTGTCAAAAGAAACTGGTGGACAGACAGGGATAGAGCTAATTTCGATCGCCGTACCAGAGAACTAATCAACCAATTCAATACTTATGGACCGGCTGAAAACAATTTCATCGATGGGGAATTTACCCTTGGCGAAAACATAGGCGACCTGGGTGGCATAGAAGTGGCCTATTATGCTTATAAGCAGGCACTCAACTGCAAAACCGCCCCGGTTATCGATGATCTGACCGGAGATCAGCGATTCTTTCTTGCTTTTGCACAAAGCTGGCGAACCCATCGCAGCCCCGATCTTGCATTGCAATTGTTAAAGATAGACCCCCATTCCCCGCCAAAATATCGGGTCAATGGCATTGTGCGCAACGTAGACGCCTGGTACGCCGCTTTTGATGTCAAGCCTGGCCACGCCCTTTATCTGGATAAATCGGAACGAGTCAGCATATGGTAGTTTCTGACCGAAACGCCATACCATCTCGACCTGACATCTCAGCGAAAACAAAGCGTAACATTCTGCTGATCACAACCGATCAGATGCGCTTTGATGCGTTGGCTTGCAATGGCGGCACGGTTGCCAGGACACCAACCATTGATAGCCTGGCCAGCACCGGTTTAAATTATGTCAGGGCTCACAACCAGAATGTGGTCTGCATGCCGGCAAGAGCGACAATCATAACCGGCCAGCACATTGCCTCACATGGCGTCTGGATGAATGGCGTCGCCCTGCCAGAGGATAAACCGACCATCGCTCACCATCTCCAGGATCACGGTTATCAGACTGCACTGTTGGGCAAGGCTCATTTTGAACCATGGCTTGGCTCAGCAGATGATTTTTATGAAAACAGAATGGCCTCGCTGAATCAAACGGGACCTCATCGCGGTTTTCACCACATGGAATTGGCCAATCATTTCTTCGAGGGACATAGCCATTACGATTTGTGGATGAATGAACATCCACACGAAAAAGCACTTTTCTATCCCATGATAACTAGGCAAGGTCAGAATACCATCGGCACAGGTGATACCAACGCCTGCCAGGTCTGGCCAATGGATATTCCACTGTCGCTCTACCATACTCAGTGGGTTGCTGACCGGACAGTCAAATGGCTGGAAACCCAGCAATCCTCCAAGGATCCCTGGTTCTGCTGGATGAGTTTCCCGGACCCCCACCACCCCTGGGACGTACCGCAATCAGAGTTACCAAGAGTTTCCTGGCGAAGTCTTGAACTACCTGAACGTTATTGCGATTACAAAGCAGCTGGGCATGTACTCGGACAAAAACCCAAACACTGGCTTGGCTATTATAACGGTTCGATCTGGACCAACCTGGAATCTCCGAGAGAATTCATTCCCGCAAACATGACCACCGACCAGGTTCGGGAAATAAATGCAATGACTCACATTGAAAACGAATTAATCGATGAGGCCTGCGCGCATGTCCTTGCGTACCTAAAAGCCAATGGCAGTTATGACAACACGGATATATTCTTCACGACTGATCATGGTGAATTACAGGGGGACTTTGGCCTCATGTTCAAGGGACCCTACCATGTGGATGCGCTCATGCACGTGCCTCTGATCTGGCGACCGGCTAACGCCTCAGGTATTCAGCCAGATGAAATACTAGATCCTGTGGGTCACCTGGACCTGGCCGCGACCTTCTGCGGAATTGCCGGA
>JAPKEK010000748.1 GCA_028822125.1 Pseudomonadales bacterium
GACGCTAACCGCGTATTTGCCTCTGGGGGCTCTGCTGGAGGCTTGTTGATGGGTGTTATAGCCAATCAAGCGCCGCAGCTATATCGAGGAATTATTGCAAGAGTGCCTTTCGTTGATGTGGTGACAACCATGTTGGACGGGTCAATTCCGCTGACTAACCTGGAATTTCGGGAGTGGGGAGATCCCAGGAACCGGGAAGACTATGATTACATGTTGTCTTACTCACCGTATGATCAGGTCAGGTCGCAGGGTTACACCAACATGCTGGTAACCACAGGCCTGTTTGATTCCCAGGTACAGTATTTTGAACCGGTGAAGTGGGTGTCTCGCCTGCGCAGGCTGAAAACAGATGAGAATCAATTGTTGCTCGATATTGATATGACGTCTGGTCATGGCGGCAGTTCAGGTCGGTATCAGCGTTATCGTAAAACGGGGCTGGAATACGCCTTTATTCTGAATTTGGCGAATGATTTGGCTAATAATGATTTGGCTAATAAGGAATCAAACCCATGGAATTAGCGCAACGACTTGAGATCCCAGTATCCGATCAGGTGGTCTGGGATGCCCTCAATGATCCGCTTATCCTGATGCAGTGTTTACCGGGGTGCCAGAGATTTGAATTAACAGCAGAGAACTGTTTCGAGATGACAGTCCAGGCTAAGGTAGGGCCGGTAAAGGCCGTTTTCAAAGGGGAGGTCATGCTGACTGAAATGGACCCACCCAGGGCTTACCGGATCTCAGGGCAGGGTCAAGGCGGCGTGGCTGGCTTCGCCAAAGGAGAGGCGCGGGTGTCTCTGGTCCCTGCCGGTACAGTCGCGCAGCCGGCAACCCTGATGACTTACGTGGTCAATGCAACTGTAGGTGGAAAACTGGCTCAGGTAGGCAGTAGACTGGTTAACGGTGCAGCGCGAAAAATAGCCAAGCAGTTTTTTACAGAATTTGTCCGAATTGTTTGTAAACAGGAAGCAATGGATGTAGTAATAGAGACAATACAAGGAGAAGGTTGATGTCAGAAACCGTGAATTTGATCGTAAATGGACAGGATAGGGCGGTGTCCTGTTCTGCTAACACCACTCTGTCGCAATTGTTGCGCGAGCACTTGATGCTCACCGGAACCCATGTTGGCTGCGATACTAGTCAGTGCGGTGCGTGTACCGTGCATGTGGATGGTAAGGCCGTTAAGTCCTGCACCGTACTCGCCGATCAGGTTGACGGCTCGGAGGTTACCACGATTGAAGGTATCGCCATTCAGGGTGAACAACATGCCATGCAGGCTGCCTTTAAAGAATGTCACGGCCTGCAATGCGGCTTCTGTACGCCGGGAATGATTATGGTCTCAATTGATCTGGTGCAGTCAGGAAAGGACCTGACCGAGCCTGCAATTCGCGAGGGTTTGGAGGGAAATATCTGCCGTTGTACGGGCTATCACAATATTGTATCTGCGGTGGCAAGTGCCGGGCAGAAAATGCGGGAGGCGTAAGTGATGAGCAACGAACTGATAGGAGAAAGAGTTCTAAGGAAGGAAGATAATCGATTTATTACTGGCAAGGGGCGCTATACCGATGATATTAACCTGGCCGGGCAGACCTATGCCTGCTTTGTCAGGTCT
>JAPKEK010000749.1 GCA_028822125.1 Pseudomonadales bacterium
TGATCTGTCTTCCAGAAGGACAGGATTATCTGAAACTATAGAAGATGAACTCTTTGTGATGATGACGATCGGTGATGAAAGAACGGTGGTAGCGACCTATGTTGAAGGCAATCTAACAAGACAGTAAAGGAGTAGTTTTGGAATCGTATTTTGTCGATTGGTTTAGCGTCATCGTCCGATGGCTGCATTTGATCACCGGGATAGCCTGGGTCGGCGCTTCCCTGCATTTTGCCTGGCTTGATAATAGCCTTGAAGAACCTGATGAAAACAAGAAGGCGCAGGGTATCAAGGGAGACCTGTGGTCTATCCATGGTGGTGGCATCTACAATTTCAATAAGTACGCCCTGGCGCCGCCAGACTGGCCTTCGGTCCTGCATTGGTCAAAATGGGAAGCCTACATGACATGGATAACCGGCACCTTGATGATGGTTGCCGTGTATTACCTGCAGTCTCAGTTCTACCTGGTGGGCTCAGATAAATGGATCGCTGACCCGAATGTAGCGATTGCAGCGAGTGTTGGATACCTCTTGTCAGGCCTGCTGGTCTATGAAGCATTGGTACGCTCACCGCTCCGCCATCAGACATTGTTGTTTGCTGGATTGCTTGCTGTGTTTATTGGTTTGCAGTGCTGGCTGGCAACAAAGTTGTTCTCAGATCGTGCTTCGTTTCTGCATGTCGGGGCGCTGATGGGTACGATCATGGCGGGCAATGTTTTCCTTGGTATTATTCCTGCCCAGAAGAAGTTTGTCGCAGCAATACAGGCGGGGCAGGACCCTGACCCGGCGGCTGCAGCGTTCGCTAAACAGCGTTCAACACATAACAATTATTTCACGTTGCCTGTGCTGTTCTGCATGATCAGTAATCACTATCCGTTTCTGTATGGGCATACCTATAACTGGGTAATCCTGATCTCGATCATTGCGATTACAGCCTATGCCAGGCACTTCTTTAACCTGCGGCATCGGGGCGTTGTGGATTACTCGATATTGATCAAAGCCTTTATTGCGTTTGTCCTGCTGGCCAGTTGGCTCGGTGTGGAACGCTATGAAGGAGAGCAGGCCTTTCTTGAGATGAGCATGGCTGATGGTGCTGCGTTTACATTGATCAATACTCACTGCGCGGTATGCCATTCACAAACACCGACCCAACCGGGTTTTGATGCACCTCCGGCGGGAATGCTGATGGATGACCAGCATGTGATCGAGCAATCAGTTTCACAGATGCTGACGGCGGTCCAGACTGACTATATGCCCTTGGGTAATCTGACGGGCATGACGGATGATGAGAGAACAAAATTGATCAGCTGGCTTGAGAAGAAAGCAAACCCCTAGAGGAGCCGATGAATGTCTGTATTCATACCAACAATAGATTTCGAAGCTTATGATGAGCAGGACGATGCCGCGCTCGACGATCTGGCAAGCCAGGTATCCGACGCACTAACCCGTTCGGGATTCATGAAGGTTATGAACCTGGGAATCACATCGGTGCAAATTGACCATGCCTTCGCACTATCAAAGTGGTTCTTCTCTCTTTCCGAAGAAGAAAAATCAACTTCTGCCTACGTGAGCGCCGAAGAGAATTTTGGCTATCAGTCTCTGGGTGTAG
>JAPKEK010000075.1 GCA_028822125.1 Pseudomonadales bacterium
CTGTAAGCAATGCTAATGGTGAAGGGCGCGATAAGAGCGATGAATTACTGGTGGGTAATGCTTACAGCATACCCACTAATACGCCGGTAGAAAGATTGTTCAGCCGACAGGAACATTTTGATCAGCATGCGACCCACCTCGATGATGTGAATTCTTATTTTCCTGTGACGCGTCTGCAGGAGAAGGTTCTACAGGGCCGAATCAATAGTATAGCGCCACGTTGCCATGGTGTTTACACAGCCTATAGCCAGAAGAAAACACTGGAATCGGATGCCCCGGAAGTACTGAAAAGGTGCCGAGAAGACGAAGTGGATATTGCTGTTCTCACACCCGTGTGACCCGTTTGTCACCAGACCGTGAGTCTGGTAGCCCGTTACCTGGAAGATAATGGCATCCCGACAGTGATGATCGCGACTGCGCTCGATATTGTTGAATATTGCGGTGTACCGAGACTGGTATTTGTCGATTTCCCTCTGGGCAACCCTTGTGGCGTGCCTTTTGATAAGGCTATGCAGTCGAGCATCCTGGATATAGCGCTGGGATTGCTGGAGTCGGCTGATGAGCCAGGCAAGACCGTGGTCGCGCCCTATAGCTGGCCGCAGGGAGAAAAGTGGAAAGAAACGATTTTCACTCAGGAGCAGCCCTTCCTTGAAGGACAAGCCTATGACAACTGGATATCTGCTAAAGAACGGTATCAAAAACTGAAATCGAGCGAAAGCTGATTCATGCAACCAAAGATAATTGTTTTTACCACACCCTTGTGTGCACCGTGTGAGCTAATTAAGCGCATCTTGACAACAGAAGGGCTGGCCTTTGAGGTTCGGGACCTGATGGTGGATGAAGCCGCCGCTAAATTGATGCAGGAGCACGGCATCCGTAGTGCCCCGGCGCTAAGTATTAATGACCAGATCTACGGCGGAGATGATCTGAGCCCTGAGCGGTTAGTGGTGCTGTTGGAATTGTGAGCAGGATTTATTTATAGCGGTGAAACTCGCTATTTTTGGGTTATTTATAGGTTTGGGCTGATCCAGATCAGTCGATTTATGCTGCTCATAGTAATTGCAAAGAAAATCTCACGATATTTCCGCGGCCAGGTGTAGGCCTGGTTTTGTCGTGTCTGATCCTGCCTGTTGGTTCAAACCGTTGTCACTAATCGTTTTGACTCGGTTGAAGCCTGATCAGCAGCCAGGCACCGGCGATGATGGTAAAAACAGGCAAAAATGGCACGAACGGATAGTAAGGCAGGTAGAGTTCAGGGAAGGATAAAAGCGTGTTATCAAGTAGAAAAGCGTGCGCCGGCGTGCTCCAGTTGGAGCCAGAACTGGCCGCTACAAATCCGCTGATGATGACCGCGTAGCCGATATACGATGTTGGTTTATTCAGGCCAGGATTAAACGATGTTGGTTTAATCAGGCCAGGATTATTAGTAGATTTGCGTAGTTGCTTCTTGAACCAGGCGGCGATGCGCAGGCACAGGGCCGACAGGCCCAGCCAATAATAGAAGTAATCAATTATCTGCACATCACTGTAATAGTATAATTCATACCAGTAGACACTCCATGCGTATGCCCATAGGAAATAGATTCCTGTCTTGTGCAGCGCTTTCCAGCTTTTGCTGCTTAGTTGGCGTCGCCCAAATTTAAAGGACGTTAATGTCATAACAATAAGAAACCCGTAGCCTAATACACCCTCTATGACATCGCGTAATACATAAACCTCGTCCATGTAATGTGTGGTATGGATGTTAACCAGCCACAAGATGAATATCAGTTGCCATGCCATTGCTGCAGCAAAGCTCAGCCCGAAAATAACCCGATTGCGCAATAGCCATTGACTCAATGGACCTGGGTAAAGGGTATGCACAGAAGAGGCGGCAAAGGCCAGGTACAAAAAGGGTACCGCGCAGCGTACCGAAAATTGAATCATGGCAGAAACGCCTGCGGCGGTGTCCATATTATTATCAATCAGGGCAATGACTATACCTGCTGATACAGGCAGGCAGATAAGCAGCCACAGCGACCACCTGTTAAGGGTCTTTTTGTTTAGCAGGGCTATTAGAGTCCCAGACCGGGGATTGTTCATGACGGACTCCGATGTAATTGGTATCAGTTTGGGTAACGATCAAAGTCAGTATCGCTGCAAGGATGATTGTTTTTATTCTTCACTAAAAAACACTCTGTCGTATTTGGCCGGGTTATCGTAGTCAATATCCTCGTCCAGTTCTCGCGCGTACTTGTGACCCGAGTACACGGCTGCCGCAATGATTGCTGGCGCGTCGGCATCTCCTATTCGTTTCACCGATAGGGGAGCACCTTCTAGTTTCTGCTCTATGGCTCCCAGTAGCTCGTGGTAAAGGTTGTCCTGTGGCTGGCGACAGGTAACCAGGACAAGGTTGTCGGAGGGCAGAGTCTGCTCGGTTTCGGTATAAACGCAGCTTATGACTGCCTGGTTGCCATCAAAGCTATCGAGGCCTTGATTCAGGACGATATTGACGCCGATTTCGGCTAATCGCTGGTGAATGCGCTCTTGTTCTTCCGTGTAGATGCTCCAGTTTGACACTCTGACAGCAGGCGTGACATAGGTGACATCCAGACCCTGCATAGACAATTTTTCGGCGATTAGGCCAGCCAGGTAAAACCGATCCTCATCATATACGATGGTCGGACCGACGGGTATTCTTCCAGCCATGATGTCGTCGGGTGTATAGGTTCTTTCAGGGGGTGGCTGAGGGTCCAGGGTGGTTAGGTTATGACTGCCATAGCCGTCGCGACGCCATTTTGAGCCGGTCGCGATGGCGACGTGATCGGCGCCTACTGCGAGGATATCTTGCAGCGAAAGCCTGCTTTCACGAAAGATCTCCACGTCAGGCATGTTACCCAGTCGGGCCGTTCGATAATCCCGCACACGTGCCCATTCGGCTAACCCGGGCAACTGGCTTTCCAGTGTAACCCGGCCACCCAGTTCACGGGTGGCCTCGGCTAACATGACCGGGTAGCCACGCTGGCCAAGCGCCAGCGTAGCCTCCAGCCCAGCCGGTCCGGCACCGACAACAAGCACGTTCGAGTCCGAGCCCTTTACCTGGATCTTTTCAGGGTGCCAGCCGCGACGCCACTCTTCGCCCATGGTGGGATTTTGGGTACAGCGCAGAGGGTAATGCTTGCTGTCACCTGTGAAGCAGATATTGCAGCCGATGCATTCCCGAATGTCTTCGGGTCGCCCTTGTTCTATCTTGCTGGGTAAAAACGGATCGGCGATAGAGGGCCTTGCTGCGCCAATAAAATCAATAATGCCGCGTTTCACTTGGCTTGCCATGGTGTCCGGAGATGTAAATCGACCGACCGATACCACCGGTTTGGAAGTTTTTGATTTAACTTTAGCCAGGTATGCTTCCAGGGCACCCTCCTGGGTGAAGCGTGACGTACCCATTTCCAAGGAGTAATCCCCTATATTGATATCCCAGAGATCAGGCAGTTCAGCGAGAGCCTCAAAAATCTCCATACGATCGGCATGAACAGGCGATCCGTCCGGACCGCCGCCGTCATCTACGCTGTAGCGCACAGCAATGGCGCAGGAATCGCCCACCGCTTCCTGAGTTTCTTCAATTAATTCTCGAACAATGCGCATCCGATTTTCCTGGCTTCCACCGTACTCATCGGTTCGGGTGTTAACCGACGGATTAAGGAAATTGTCCAACAGGTAATGGTGGGTGGCATAGACATAGATAATGTCGAAACCGGCCACTTTAGCGCGAAGGGCCGCGTTGCGATGCCAGCGGCGAAGCGCTTTGATATCAGATTTGTCCATTGCCCGGGACTGATACGGCTCGCCATTCCAGTTCGGCATTGACACGACATCCAGCGGCACTTCGCGACTCAGATAGTTGGCTGATTCCACCCCGCTGACCCACAGTTCGACCCCCGCCAGGGCCCCATGTTCATGACATTTGTCGGTCATTAGGCGGTGCGATCTGATATCGCTGCTGTCCCAGAGAGAATGACTGGGGGTGGGTATGTCGTCAGAAGAAGGGTGGATAGAGCAATATTCAGTGCAGATGACGCCCCAGCCGCCTTCTGCCTTGATACCGCGAACGGCTGCAGCCATACGGGGTCGCAACCAGCCCATTCCAGTGCAATGGGGCACCTGGTAAAAACGATTCTTGGCAGTGACTGGCCCGATGTCGAGGGGCTCAAAGAGAATGTCATATCGTGCATCTCGAACGGGCATTAATCCCCCATTAATAAAAGAGGCTATGATAACGTAAAATAAGGTAAAGCCAAGTAGCAGCGCCGATGTAATTTTGTTACTGATTTAAAGACGGTTTTTTGATGTCTGAGTTGTCTTAGTTTCAATCTGGGTTGATCGGGGATCTTAACTGCTTGGCTTAGAAGGGGTGTGGGTTTCGATTTAAGTGGATGTTCTCGCATTCGGCCGTTTACTGCGTTTTTTGCTTTTTTGAATCGGGCCCAGCGATGCTTCAATGGTTTTGATATCAGGTGACTCACCCGGTGTATAACCATGGAGTGCCGTAGCGATTGTCTTGAGTCGTGCCGGTGTGGTACCGCAGCAACCACCGATGATTCGTGCGCCGCAATCGCGTGCCAGACGGGCGTAGCGCCACATGGTTTCATCGTCACCGCTATAAACGATCTTGCCATCAATCGATTGTGGAATGCCGCAATTACCTTTGGCAATAATGATGTCATCCTCAGCAGCACATCGACTGAATCTGGAGATTGTATCCACCAGTGTGGAAGGCCCAGCGCCACAGTTTGCACCATAGGCAATCAGTGGCGGTAAGCTGGAACGCATGAATTCGCTGGCCTGTTCTGGGGTCTTGCCCATCATAGTCCGTCCAGCCGTATCGAATGTCATGGTCGAAGCCACTGGCAGGCCGGTACTGGCAGCCGCCGTGACCGCGGCTAATAATTCATCAAAGGCGAAGATGGTCTCGATCCAGAGTACATCGACACCGCCTTCGGCTAGTGCATTTGCCTGCTCGGTGAAAGCTTTAACGGCAGAATCGTGACTCAGGGTGCCGTGGGGCTCCATGAGTTCGCCGGTTGGACCCATTGATCCAGCCACTATGACCGGGTGTCCTGCCGACTGGCTCGCTGAGCGGGCCAGTCTTGCTGCGGCTGCATTGATATCAGTGGTCAGATGTTCGGCGTGATCAAGGCTCAGCCGAAACTGGTTTGAACTGAAAGTATTGGTCAGAATAATGTCCGCGCCCGCTTTTAAAAAGGCTTTATGCAGGTCCGTTACTTTTTCGGGCGAATGCAGGTTCCAAAGATCTGCGGCTTGCCCGGCCGGTAGTCCCATGGCCATCATGTTGGTGCCGGTGGCACCGTCAGCGAGCAGATAATCGCGTTCATTGAGGAGGTCTGTCAGTGGGTTGGACATATTGGTTTTCAGCAGCAATCCTGATGGAGCGCCTTTCATCAGGTTCTTATTATGGTTTTGAGGGCACTCGGCGCTCGTTAGAGATTCCATGCCGTCGAAGTGAGTCAGGTTGTGAATACTCCGGTATTTTTGAGTCATTTTCAACCGTGATCACCTTTGGCAGCGGTAATGCCTGCGGTATTTGATTAAGAATCTGGCAAGCGATGGGTCAGTACACAAAAGCATGCCGTTTCAGAAACGATTCTAAGGGGCTGTTGTTGATACCGGTAGAGGCGAACAAAACTGAACCAGGTCAGGAGTGGGAAGCGATTAAACCTAAGTGAAAAATATAAAGGGGTGGTGGCTGCCGTAGCGCTGAACTGTGGATGGTTTGCTGCAACAGGAGTTTAGATCGTACCCTTGATAAGTTAGGCTCTGAACATGCATAGTGCAGAAAACTAAACCACCCTTCGAAATAGATCTAAGAGGATAAACCACATGGCTGGCAGGCGGCATCGTACCAGGGGCAATAGAAGGAAGGTTGGTGCCGTCACACAACTGCCTTTTGGCAGCGTAACCAATTCCTATCCTGCCGTCGAAATTCTAAACCCGGACCAGGTTGAGCAAATTGTTGATGGCGCGTTGACCATACTAGCAACCAAGGGGATGCGATTTCTGCACGAGGAAAGTCGCCGGCGGCTGATTGCCGCTGGAGGAAAAGCTGACAAAGCGCAGCAGACCATACGTTTTGATCGTGAAATGGTGCTCGAGTACCTTTCGTATGCACCTGCATCATTCACTCTGAGGGCGAGAAATTCGCATCGTGATCTTATCATTGGTGAGAATAATATTGTTTTTACCTCCGTCGGCGGTCCGGCATTCTGCAGTGACCTTGATAAAGGTCGACGTCCAGGAACCTATGCAGAATTATGTGACTATCTGCGGCTCGTTCAAAGTATCAATGTGATTCATCAGGAAGGCGGTGGTGCATTCGAAGCCATGGATTTACCGCCGTTATCACGCCATCTTGATCTTTATCTGGCGCAGTTCACTTTATTGGATAAAAACGTTCAGGCCTACGCTCTGGGCCGGGACCGGACCATCGACTGCATTGAAATGACCTGTATAGCGTTGGATACGGATCGCTCTGAACTCAAGCACAAGCCTGCTGTTCTCGGCATCATTAATACCAATTCGCCCATGCAACTGGATGTGCCCATGTCAGAGGCTATCATCGAGCTTGCCAGTGCAGGGCAGGTGAGTTGTGTGACGCCGTTTACGCTTGCTGGCTCTATGAGCCCGGTCAGTCTGGCTGGAACACTGGTGCAGCAGACCGCTGAGGTGCTTGCTGCGGTTACACTGGTACAATGTGTACGGCCTGGCGCGCCGGTAATATATGGATCATTTGCATCCAATGTTGATATGAAGAGTGGATCACCCGCTCTGGGAACGCCGGAATATACCAAAATGGCGCTCGCCAGCAGCCAGATAGCCCGTTATCTTGGTTTACCGAGTCGGTCCAGTAATACAACATCATCGAATTGTGTCGATGCCCAGTCAGCCTATGAAAGTGAAATGTCGTTATGGGGTTCGGTGATGGGTCATGCCAACCTTGTTAATCATGCTGCAGGATGGCTCGAAGGAGGTTTGACCGCTTCATTCGAAAAACTTATTCTGGATGCGGAAATGTTGCAGATGATGACGCAGACCCTTGAGCCGATAGAGGTCAACGAAGCTGAGTTGGCGTTGGCATCGATTGCGGAAGTGCAACCCGGGGGGCATCACTTTGCTACTGAACACACGCTGGCTCGTTACCAAACCGCTTTTTATCCTACTCTGCTTTCTATCCGAGAAAACTTCGAGAGCTGGGAAGAACAGGGCGCACAGGATACGGCAACCAGAGCCAATACCATCTGGAAGAAACTGCTCGAAGAATATGAACAACCGGAAATGAATGAATCAATCTTGGCTGCATTGAACAAGTATGTTGATGTGCGTAAAAAAGAGATAGCGCAAAATTGAATCAAAGCCACAGGACCAACAAATGCGACCATTATTACAGACCCTGAACGACACCATGATCAGCCGCATTCTGGGTGAAGCAAAACGCCTGATGGCAGAAGTTGGTATCGAAATACGTGGCAACGGACTAAGGCAGCGGTTGCTTGATCATGGCCTGCTGGCGGATCCGGTCAGTCAGCGCATACTCTTTCCTGAGTCTGTTGTGGACAAGGCTATAGCAGACGCGCCTAAGTCCTTTTCACTTTTCAATCGGGATGGTGATTTCTATACCGAAATTGGCGGTAATAATGTGCATTACGTGCCCGGTTCCAGCGGATTAAAAATTCTTGACCACAGGAATGGGCAGGTCAGGTTGGCTGACTCAAACGACTTTATCGAGTATGCCCGACTCTGTGATGGTCTGGAGCATATTGCTTACCTGGCAACGGCATTCTCAACCAATCATGATATTGAGTCCCAGGTGTCCGATGCATGGAGACTCTACATGACGCTGATTTCATCGAAAAAGCCGGT
>JAPKEK010000750.1 GCA_028822125.1 Pseudomonadales bacterium
AAGATATGAGCGGCAACCAGTTCAGGCGCCTGCATGGGCATGAAATGGGTTAACCCTGGCAGGTGAATGTCCTTGCCATTCTTAAAACAGCTGGCTAATTTATCCCAGGTTGGCGACAGACTGAAATCCATCTCGACCCGATCATGGTCGCGAGCCCTGGCGCGCATAACCTTCACAGGCATTTCAATTCCCCTTATCCGATCGACAATGTTATAACCTGAACTACCCATGTAAATAGCGGCTTCGATCGCCGGCGGGCAGGCTAATCGGTAACCTGGGCCCGCTTCAACCGGTAACAGGCCATATCGGCAGTAATCATCCAGCACTTTATCCTCCCAAACGGCAAATGATCCCCTGCCGTGAAAATTAATGTACATGGCTTCAGCATCGTCGAAAAAATTTTTCCGGCGGGCGACTGGGTGCTCACTCTCATTATTTAACCAGTTGTGCTGCTCGGAGTTTACTCCACTATAAGCTTCCGGCGGAAGAATAACCGGATCGATTAGCACCAGTCGCGAAAATCTTGCGGGTTCATTAACAGCCGCCTGTAATACTGAATGACCTCCCATGGAATGCCCGGTACCTATTAGCCTGCTTAAGTTCAGGTGGCGTACAAATGCCGTGACATCGTCCCCAAAGGCTTGCCAGTTAAACGGCACTCGGTCTTCACTTCGTCCATGCCCGCGCATATCAAGGGCAATGACATGTCGATTAGGCATATGGGAGATCGTCTGATCCCAGCAGCGAGCGTGAAAGCCAGTTGCGTGTACCAGTAAAATACTATCTTCAAGAGCCTTAGCCTGCCCCCATTCAAACCAACACAATTCCACGCCATCGAAGTGTTCTCTAAATTCTTTGGGTTCCTGATACATCATTGCTTCCACCAAGTTTATACATTAAGGGCGGGTACTGTGTCTGCCCGATTCAAACCATAACCGCAACGATCAGAAGTCGCGGCCCATTTCTAATTCAGTCAATACTTTGACTTTCTTCAATGAGCTGATGATGATTGTTATCCAGATGCCAACTGCTGCTATATAAAGAGAATCCATGGCGCCTATAGCACCGGCACAATAGCCTAAACCTACGGCCCCAATAGGCATTCCACCTAAGCTGGCCAAACTGTAAACGGCCAACACTCTTGCCCTGTACTGTTCCGGTGCTATCTGCTGGATGATGGTTCGACTCATGCTCATGGTCACTGCACCACAAATACCCCAGAAGAATAACATCACCAGGAAGCCCCAAAACGGCAGGTTCTGGGCAGCCACTATCAGAAACAAGCCACCCAGTCCAAGCGCCCATTTCAAACCAGCCAATGGTGAGGCAAGACCGCCGGATTTAACCAGATAAGTCGTCATCGACAGCGTACCGCATACGAATACAACAAAACTATAGGAAAGCTCCGCTGCCCCACCCTGGTAGACGTCTCTGACAATCAGGGGAATCAGAACAACATAGGTTCCCCCATAAAAAAGGCTCATGGCAAAGGTCAGCAAACTCACCTGTAACATCAACGGTGACCGAATTACGATATTAAAACCTGCTATCAACGCGTTCTCTCCCGGCTCAACTGGTCCTGGTTTTTTCTGTGCTGAGATG
>JAPKEK010000076.1 GCA_028822125.1 Pseudomonadales bacterium
TCGCTGCGCATCGCCTTCCATAGCGAACCGGCTGCCGCAATGTCTTCTATATTGCCCTCTCTGGCGAGTTCTTCTTGGTATCGTTTAGAGATTCGCGAATTCATAGTTTATACCTTGTCTATAGCCGTATTGTGGTGCCTGAATCTGGAATTGCAAGCCCCACCGGAGGTTAAGCGGGTCATTTAGCGCCTTATGGAAAAGTTCAATAGCTGGGATTGCTCGGCCAGGGTCGATAAATTAGGTGTACCAGGCTATTGAAATGGGTAAGAATCTACCCTTAAATGCCTAGCCTAGTTAAGGGCTGTTGCCATGGGTGAATATAAGAAGGTGGGTTTATTTGCAAGGATCGGTAGTGATCTCGTACAGGAATCCCTGCGCGCTGTTAATACCTTGTTAAGAGATCGTAAGGTTGAGGTCTTCCTTGAAGACACAGCTGCGGTGATGCTCGGTCATGAGGGCAGCGCATTCACCAGGGGCGAGATCGGTGGCAAGGTTGATCTGGTTATCGCCGTTGGTGGTGACGGTAATATGCTGGGTGCAGCCCGGGAGTTAGCCCCGCATGGTGTGCCACTGCTGGGTATCAACAGAGGTCGGTTAGGGTTTTTAGCCGATGTTTCTCCTGATGAGATTGAACTCAGGTTAGACGAAGTCCTGTCAGGCCAGCATCAGATTGAAGAACATTATCTGCTCGAAGGTGAGATAACTGATGGCGATAATATCCAGCTGTCCAGTGCATTAAACGAAGTCATTGTTCATTCTGCAGCAGTGGCGCGGATGATCGAGTTCAATCTGTTCATTGATGATGTGTTTGTCTACAACCAGTTCTCTGATGGCTTGATTATCTCCTCGCCCACAGGTTCCACCGCCTATGCGCTCAGTGCTGGCGGCCCGATCATGCATCCTTCCCTGGATGCCATGGCCCTGATACCGATGTTTCCGCATTCGCTGAACTCCCGTCCGCTGGTGGTGCCCGGTGGCTCAGAGCTGCGTATTGAACTGGGTGCGCGTTATGGCGGTGATGCCAAGGTCAGTTTTGATTCCCAGATGGAATTCCAGATGACGCCTGGAGAATCCGTTCGCGTTCGCAAGATGAACGAAAAACTGAAGCTGATTCACCCACCGGGGCACAGTTTTTACAGTGTCTGCAGGTCTAAACTGGATTGGGCTATTCGGAAGGGTGATTGAGGTCTTCTGGTACGTCAATATCGTCTAATACGCCTCTATCTAAGCAGGGTACCTGGACGACGTGGTCTGCGTATCGTCTGACAATTGATTTTGCTCCTTCGTCTCCGGTCAGAGTCGTCAACTCCAGATAGTAGGCTTTACTGAAAATCACCGGGTGTCCGGTCTGATTTCTATGGCTGGGTATGATAATGGGCTGGTTACTTTCATGAAGGCTATGCTGGTCGAGTAACAGGTCAATGGTTTCCGGCTGAATAAAGGGCATGTCGCCCATGAAAATGGCACTGGCCTGCCAGTGCTGAACCTGCTTGATGCCGTCGGCCAGACTATGGCCCATGCCCAGGGCAGAGTCAGGGGCCAGAAATGTGCGTAGGCCGCGGAATTTGTTTTGCAGTACTTCGGCAAGGTTCAGGTCACCATGGCGCAGGACGACCAGAATTTCAGCGAAACGAGGGTTAACTTTGGCTATGGTTGCTTCAAGCACCTTCTCGCCTGAGGGCAGCCTACTGCGTCGTTTGTCGCCTCCAAAACGCCGACTGCTACCTGCTGCCAGAATCAATGCGCCTATTTTAAGCAAGTTTTGCTTTGCTCCCCTATGCTGGAATTTTACGATAATCGGCCTTGATTAATTCGATCTTTTCGGAGCGCAGAGCCGTCAGTTGTGCCAGTATTGCAATGGCAATTTCCGCTGGCGTCTTGCTGCCGATCGGCAGACCAACCGGGGCGTGCAGTCGATCAATCTGAGCATCAGTTAGATCCAGTTGCTTCAGCCTTTGCCGGCGATTTTCAGAGGTTTTCCTGGATCCCATGGCACCGATGAAATAGGCCTCAGTGGTCAGCGCCTCCATCAGTCCCATATCGTCAATTCTGGGGTCATGAGTCAGGGCAATGATGGCTGAAAACTGATCATTTGCCTGGGCCCTGACCACATCGTCCGGCATACCGGTAATAAGTTGGATACCCTCTACCGGCCATTGCTCCATCAGATGTTCCCGGGGATCACAGACGATAACGTGATAGTCCAGCGCTTTGGCCATTTCAGCCAGATACTGAGACACCTGGCCACAGCCTATCAGGACCAGCTGGTAGCGAGGACCGTAGGTCTGGGTCATTGATTTCTCACCCGCGACCGAAGTATTAGAAAACTCACCATTAAATTTAAGATGCTGGAAACGTTGCCTGTTTTCTACGGTCATATCACCTGTGGCAATATCCACTGTCCGTTCAATGCAGTTGCGGGCCTCCAGGCGGCTCAGCACCCGCTCTAATACAGGGAGATGCCTTTTGTCCGGGAAGGGCTCAACAATCACGTGTAACTGCCCACCACAGGGCAGGCCAAGTTTCTCCGTCTCGGCCTGGGTTACGCCGTATACCAGAACTTCCGGGGTGTCGCGGGCCATGGTGCCATCCTGGAGTTTGTCAAGGAGGTCTTCCTCAATACAGCCACCAGAAAGTGATCCAGCTAGATGGCCCTGGGAATTACAGCACAGCAGAGAGCCTATCGGCCGGGGCGATGAACCCCAGGTTTTAACGACGGTGCAGAGCCAGCTGGCTTGGCCATCCGACACCCAGTTGGTGAGCTGTTTTAGGACCTGTTGGTCGGCATTTTCCATTGGCATGGCACAAACGGTTACAATAAAAGGATGAAGACCAGTGTACATCTTTTTTAACTATTTGTGATCAGTTTGAAGCCTTTATGAATGAACATCTCTATGCCGCCATGCATTTACCCTCCGATCTTGATTTGCAGGGTTTCTCAGAGTTTCTGAAAGTCAGGAATATTCAGCATCGTATTACACTGGTAGGCGTTGAGCAGGTGATATGGGTGGGGTCGCACATAGAACAAGCTCAGCTGGTTTCTTTTTTCCAGCAATGGCAACGCGATAGTCGGCCTGCTGGGTCGCGACCCTCCCAGGCGACAACGCTAATATCGGCGGTAAATCGACTGCGGACAAATGCAGCCCGCTTTCCTCTGACTATCGGCTTGCTGTTGGCAAATCTGATTGCATTCCCACTGGGTCTGGCAGCCAGCAATGGCGAGCATGGTGATTTGTTCCAGAAGATGATGCTGGTGGCTTTTGAAATACAAGGAGATCGGATTTACTTTGCGGATCTGGCTTATACGTTTGATAGTGGTCAGTACTGGCGTTTGCTATCACCCATGTTGATTCATTTTGGCTGGTTGCATCTGACCTTCAATTTGCTCTGGGTGTGGGAAATTGGACGAAGGATAGAATTTCTGCACGGCGCTTTAATGTTTATTCTATTGACACTGTTCAGTGGTTTGCTGGCTAATCTGGGTCAGTATTGGCTTACCGGTGTTTCATTATTTGGTGGCATGTCGGGTGTTCTGTTTGGTTTCATTGGTTACTGTATGGTCTGGGATACCTTTTCAACGGGGAGACGGTTCGGTATTGCCCGTTCTATCTATATCGGCATGCTGGCGTTCCTGGTCATCGGCTTCACCGGGGCTTTCGATTCGCTCGGGTTGGGGAATCTAGCCAATGGTGCTCATCTGGGGGGGCTTATTGCCGGGGTTGTCACGGGTGGTGCAGCAATGCTGTTGAAACTGAATATTAGTCGAAGCTGAAGTCGACTAGGTAGCCGGTGTACTTGCGCATATTGATTACGCAGTGATCCAGTATCAGGTACTGGCCTTTAATCCCCAGCAACTGTCCTTCAAGCAGAGGCTGTTTCTCTAAATTGTGTGATTTTACCTTTTCCGGGTAGGCTAGAACCGGATATTCAAATTGCTGTACCGGCGCATCCAGTACGAATTGAATGGCCTGCAGGCCATAGGTATTCTGGAGGGTTGTCAGAGCGGAGGCAGTAAGTTCGAATAACTGGTCTCGCTTACTGACTAAGTCAACTTTCTCACTGCTGCCTTTCAGAAGTTTCTGCCAGTGGGTTCGGTCACTGACATGCTCCTTGAAGGCAACTTCGACCAGTCCTGACTGGTATCGGCTGGCCACGGACATGATAACCATGCCCTGATGGGCGCCTTGATCAAGCCAGCGGGTAGGGAGATTGGTTTCCCGGGTAATACCGACCTTCAGACCGGAAGAATTTGCCAGGTATATCTTGTGGGTTTTCATACAGAAGTTACTGGCGAAGGCGGGATCTCGGCAGGTCCCTAGACTGTGATGGCAGCGTTCAGGGCTGACAATACAGATATCGCATTCTGCTAGTTGTTTGAAGCACGGGTAGCAATATCCCTGGTTGAAGCTTTTGTTGGTCTTGCGGCCGCAATTCTGGCAGCGAATTTCTTCAAGAAATTGAATCCGAATGGTTTGCCCGATTAGGGGGTTAAGGTGTAATTGCTGGGCATCCAGGCGCAGCTGATACTGGACCGTTGGTCCGGGGCTGCATGCCATCCTCTTGAGTTTTCCACGCATCACGGCATGTTAACAGATATCAGGTCAAAGCGATGATTTAAGGCCTTTGTGCTGGTGCTGGATGCGAGCCACCGGTAAAATTCCACCGCACTCGCTGCTCGTGTAAAATCGGGGCATAGGGATTTCCCAGTGCTCTGATGCCATGGGCTGCCATTGGCTGAAAAGTTACGGTTAACAACAAAACGATTATAGGGTTAACAACAAACGACTAAAAGGACAAGAAATGCAGCAAGGAAAGCCTAAGACAGTACGGCTAGACGATTATCAGTTGCCGGCTTTTATCATTGAAAAAACGCAGTTGCATGTGGATATTACTGAGCAGGTCACCCGGGTATCAGCCACGCTGGAGATCAAGAGAAACCCAGAAGATGCTTCTGGTTCAAGGAAGCTGCGGCTCGATGGTGGCAAGGCACTGGTGACTCGCAAGCTGGCTATTGATGGCCGGGAACTGATGTCCAATGAGTACAATATTGAAGGTGAAACATTGTTCATCACGGATCCGCCGGAACAATTCACCCTCACCAGCCTGGTGGAGATTAAACCCCAGGAGAATCTGGCTTTGGAGGGTCTTTATAGATCGGGTGACATGTTCTGCAGTCAGTGTGAAGCCGAGGGCTTTCGTAATATCACTTGGTATATGGACCGCCCTGATGTTATGGCGACATTCGAAACGACTATCGTTGCAGACAAAGGGAATTTCCCGGTTCTGCTGTCAAATGGCAACGCTGTAGCACGCGGACAACAGGGTGACAGGCACTGGGTGACCTGGCGCGACCCTTTCAAAAAACCCGCCTATCTGTTTGCCCTGGTTGCGGGTGATCTTGACTATGTTGAAGATGAGTTTGTGACCATGAGCGGTCGTAAAATTGTGCTGCAGATTTTCACAGAATCCCACAATATTGATAAAGTCGATTTTGCTATGGTCAGCCTGAAGCACTCGATGGCCTGGGACGAGAAGTTCTATGGCCGAGAATATGACCTCGACATATTTATGATCGTGGCGGTGGAAAGTTTCAATATGGGGGCAATGGAGAACAAGGGCTTGAATGTATTCAATACTTCCTGCGTTCTGGCGCGGCCTGATACCACCACGGATGCCGGTTATCAGCGGGTTGAGAGTGTTATTGCGCATGAATACTTCCATAACTGGTCGGGCAACCGAGTGACCTGCAGAGACTGGTTTCAGCTGAGCTTGAAAGAGGGTTTTACTGTGTTCAGGGATCAGCAGTTTTCCGCTTTTATGGGATCAGCCGCAGTTTCTCGGATGAATGATGTATCAGCCCTGCGTACAGCACAGTTTCCTGAAGATGCTGGTCCCATGGCGCACTCCATTCGTCCTGATGCTTATATGGAAATCAATAACTTCTATACGGCAACGGTGTACGAGAAAGGCGCAGAAGTCGTGCGCATGATCAGTACGCTGATTGGCGCGCAAGGCTTCCGCAAAGGCACAGATCTATACTTTGAACGTCACGACGGCCAGGCAGTGACCACGGATGATTTCGTCACTGCCATGGAGGATGCAAACGGTGTTGACCTTAACCAGTTTCGGCGCTGGTACAGCCAGGCAGGGACACCCGAATTGAGTGTTGTAGGAACCTACCATGCTGATCGTCAGTGTTACCAGTTGAGGGTGCGGCAAACCTGCCCGCCGACACCGGGGCAGACTGAAAAAGCCCCTTTTCATTTGCCGCTGGCAGTGGGGCTACTGGGTAGTGAAGGACAGGATCTGGTGTTTAGCTGTGCAGGTTCAGAGCCCGCTTTCATAGAGCAGCAGCCTGGCCTGTTCACCATGGTACTGTCGGTGACCGAAGCGGAACAGGTATTTGAACTGGTGAATGTGAGTGAGCCACCTGTGCCATCACTGTTACGTGGGTTTTCGGCACCTGTGAAATTAGAGTTTGCCTATAGTCGGGATGAGCTCATGTTTCTGATGAGCCATGACAACGATGGTTTCAATCGATGGGAAGCCAGCCAGAGACTGGCGGTCGACGTTATTATAGAAGCGGTAGAACAGATCCGGGACGGAAAACCGCTGACAGTAGATTCGAGATTGTTTAAGGCCATGGAGTTGAATTTAGCGGATGCGCTGAATCGTGATCAGGATGTCAGCCTTGATAAAGCCATGATAGCCAACATGATGGTATTGCCATCCGAAACTTATCTTGCTGAGTTGTTTGAGCTTGCCGATATCGATGCGATTCACCAGGCACGAGAACAGGTGGCATGCGAGATTGCCGCTTCCCTGAAAGGACCTCTGCTCAGTGTCTATAAAATGAATGATCAGCAGGGTGAATACGTTGCCAGCGCTGAGGCGATCGCGAGCCGGTCTCTGCGAAATGCTGCACTGGCTTACTTGATGAAACCAGCGGATACGGAACTGGTTCCGCTGTGTGAAGCGCAGTTCAATAAAGCCAGTAATATGACCGATACCAGTGCGGCAATTCGAGCATTGGTTAATTCCAGTAATACGACTGCGCTGGCAGTTAAGCACAAAGTACTGCTGGACTTTTACAATCGTTGGGCTGACCAGGCCCTGGTGATCGATCAGTGGTTTTCGATTCAGGCGAGTTGTCCGCTGCCGGGCGCGTTGGCCCGTGTTAAGGCACTGATGCAACACCCCGCTTTTGATATGAAAAACCCAAATCGCATGCGTTCGCTGCTGGCTTCTTTTGCATCACAGAACACGGTTAATTTTCATCTTTTGGATGGTTCAGGGTATGCCTTTCTGGCTGATTGCGTGATCGAACTGGATAGCTTTAATCCTCAGATCGCTGCCCGAATGTTGACGCCGTTAACGCGCTGGCGCAAGCTCGATGAGACTCGCCAGGCGCTGATAAAAGGCCAGTTGCAGAAGATACTGGATGCTGGTGGTTTATCTAGGGATGTCTTCGAAGTCGTAACAAAGAGTTTGTAGCGGGCTTTTTATTCCCATGCGAATAGTCCCATGTTTATAGTCCCATGTTGAGCTGCTTTGCCAGACGCTGCGGAGAATCTACTGGCAGATCAGAGGACGGCTGGTCCAGCCCTTTTATCGCTGCGGTTAATGCTTTGCCCTGCCATTCAGCGGTATTACCCGAGAAGAGCGCCTTCTCGAGCTCGTTAAATGCAGCTGCAAACCTGGGTTTGGTTGCTGTCAGCGTGGTTGCTGACTGATATTGCGGAAAGGCGCTGCGGAGCCAGACCAGCAGGCGTTGATGTGCCTGCTGCGCATCATTTTTCTGACAGGCGTTGAGCAGTGCCTGGGCATCGGCTTTGGCCTGGTTTGCAACCGGGTCTCGGTCCTCAGCGGATCTGTTGCCTCTGCGAGTACTGTACC
>JAPKEK010000077.1 GCA_028822125.1 Pseudomonadales bacterium
ACTTGGGCAGGCGACTAAATTGATCCCTTTGCTGCGAAGGCGCAGACATTTCAACAAATCAAAGCCAACTTTAATTTCTTCAACGGGGTCTGCGGCCAGTGAGATGCGAATAGTATCGCCCAGCCCTTCCATCAGCAATAGTCCGAGACCCGCCGAACTCTTGACCGTTCCAGAACGAAGCCCACCGGCTTCAGTAATACCGAGGTGCAGGGGCTGCTCGATCTGCGGTGCTATCGCGCGGTAGGCTTCAATCGCCATAAATACATCGGACGACTTCATGCTCAATTTAAATTCGGTAAAATCTTCGGCCAACAGCATTTCTATATTGCGTGACGCTGACTCGACCATGGCCGCCGCATTAGGTTCTTTGTACTTACGTAGTAAATCCTTTCCCAGTGACCCAGCATTAACCCCTATTCTGATAGGTATGCCCCTATCCTTACAGGCACTGATGACAGCTCGGGTCTTTTCTTTGCTACCTATATTGCCAGGGTTTATCCTCAGACAATCGACGCCAAGCTCTGCCACCCGCAATGCAATCCTGTGATCAAAGTGAATATCCGAGATCAAAGGAACTGAAACCTGTTTGCGAATTTTGCCAAAGCATTCTGCAGCATCCATTGTAGGCACAGATACTCGAACTATATCAGCACCAACCGCCTCTAATGACTTGATCTGGGCAACCGTTGCGTCAATGTCGTGAGTGTCCGTGTTGGTCATACTCTGAACCGAGATTGGCGCATCACCGCCTACGGGTACATTACCCACCATAATCTGCCGAGATTGACGCCGTTTTATAAATGACTGCTGTCTCATGAATTCACCTCAATGGTAGGAAGCTTGATGCGCGCTGTACGTTCCCGGGTTGTCCTGCTGGTCAAATCAATCAACGCGCCCCCGTAATAAAGGCTTGCTACCGTAGCATCACCGAACAGCAACTCAAATGGGGCTATTCCCCTTATTCTAAGGACGTCTCCAGATCTGTTCAGATCATAGTAAACAGACTCCCTATCGCCATCGATAATCTCCAGCCAACATTCCCCTGAAAAAATAATTTCGATTTCATCAAGACCGCCAGCATCCATCTCCAGCAAACGGCCCGCTTCTAATTCCGTCCTTTCACTCGTTATTACCTTAGTTAACAAAGCCATGACCTCAGGCTGTTCAGGTACTGGTGTCCCAGGATCCCTTGCAACAATCGCGTCAGCATATGCCCCGATCGTTTCAGGAATTCCAGCCTCGTCATTATTCTGATCTGCTGTTTGCGGCTCTGCTACTTCGTTTACCTGTGCTGACTGGACTGCATTGTGTTCAACTGGGGTGGGTATAGCTACTAATAGTTCAGCGCCCGAATCAACCAACAGCTGGCTAGGGCTGTTAACCTGCCTCTGCCCTATACTATCTGCATCAATTTTAGTTTGATTATGATTGCCGGGAAGAAAAACCCAGGTTAATAACAGCAGCAAACCCAAAAACCCAGATGCAAGCAAACCTGCTTTAAATACGTGTCCGGTAAAACGATTATCAACTTCTCCATCAGTTGCCCTTTCAATCACCAGATCAGCGCAAGCTGAACGGGATTCCACCTCAAATAGGCTGATAATTTCCTGCCCATCCAAACCCACAACCCTGGCGATTGATCGCAGATAACCTTTTAAAAACACCTGCTTTGGTATCTTCTCGTAGTCACGCTGTTCGATGGCACGGATGACTTTAACATCCAAATAGAGTGTGACAGCAACGTCCTGCTGGCTCAGTCCCAAAGCTTTTCTGGCATCCGTTAACAATTCAGCAACAGTTTTAAAACCAGCGCCAGAAGGTTCGGCCTCTGTCACAGGATCTAACGAATCAATCTGGTTTTCTGGTTTAGTTTTTTCATTCACGATCTGAGTCTCAAAGTGCCTGGTATTCATTTGAATTCGGGAAAACATTCTTCAGCATCATTCGGCAGCTCGCAACACGGTTACCATCTGAAAATCGCTTAAATAGGCCAATGCATAAATAGAGGCTCTTGGGGTTCTGTGAGCTGTTCTCAATATAATGCAAATACAGGGTTCTTGCCCTGCTGTACTCCTGCGCGTCATATTCAAGCACTGCCAGCTCTAACAAGGCCCTGGACTGATTTGGGTTAAGAGAAATGGCTCGCTCAAATGCAACCCTCGCAGACTCTATTGATCCCATCTCAAGAAATGCCACGCCAAGATTCTCAAAAGCCTGATGCCTTCGGTTATAGAAACGATTTTCTGCTGCCATCTGCAACTGTTCGATGGCATCCAGGGTTCGCTTCTGCGAAAAAAGGAAAGCACCGTAGTTATTTCTTGCTGCTGCAAACTCTCCATCAAATTTGATAGCCTTCAGAAAGTGGCTTTCTGCAAGGCCAAATTCGCTTTCCCTCTGAAAAACAATCGCCAAAGTATTATGCGCACGAACAGAACTGCTATCTAACTCTAGCGCTTTTAATAAATTTGCTCTTGCCCTACCGTAATCCCCCTGCTGTAGATAGCCAACCCCCAGGTCGATCGACCGCTCGACAATATCGGTTTTGTTGGCGGCCTTGTCAGCACCTCTTTGAACTGAACTACAGCCTGACAACAGTAAAATAACGCTCACTAGCAACAGTATTTTCATATTTGCGTCGCCATCTGAACTTCAATTTGCTTATATCTAGCACTGCGTCTGGTCACATCTGCTACCTTACCGGCTAATTGACCGCAGGCGGCATTTATATCGCCACCTCGAGTAGTACGAACCATGGTCGCATATCCCGCCTGAACTAGTTTTTCCTGAAAATAACGAACGGACTTGGTTGATGGACGTTTAAATCCCGAACCGGGGAAGCCATTGAAAGGTATAAGATTAATCTTGCAAGGAAAATCCTGCAGAAGTTCTATCAATTCGTGCACGTGTTCCGCCCGATCATTGATGCCATCGAGCAATATATACTCGATGGTTATTGTACGCTTTTCACCTAAGTTCGAAGCATAGTCACGGCAGGCGTCAAGCAACAATGCTATGGGATATTTGCGATTAATTGGAATCAGTTGATTCCTCAGTTCATCATTGGGCGCATGCAGGGAAATAGCAAGTGAAGCATCGGTAGTCTCTTTCAAACGACGTATTCCTGGCACCACGCCCGCTGTGGAAATGGTTACCTTGCGCTTGGATATACCGTAACCAAGATCGTCCATCATCAACGACACAGCAGGAATCACTTGATCAATATTAAGCAGGGGTTCTCCCATACCCATAAATACAACATTAGTGATTTTTCGTCCAACACCTGATAGCTGAGCATCAAGCAATCGTTTAACGACACGCAACTGGCCAACAATTTCACCGGAAGTCAGGTTTGAATTAAATCCCTGCTTGCCAGTCGAGCAAAACTTGCAATCCAGGATGCAGCCGACCTGTGAAGAAACACACAGAGTCCCTCGTGACTCTTCGGGAATATAGACCGTCTCAAAGGCACTTCCAGACCTGGAGCGCATGAGCCACTTACGAGTGCCATCTACTGAACATTTCTCGCTAATTACCTCCGGCTCACGAATTTCAGCTATTTGCTGGAACTGACTCTGGAGTTTTTTCGAAATATCGGTCATCTGAGAAAAATCATCGACAAAACGATGGTGCAGCCATTTCATCACCTGGCTTGTTCTATAGGGCTTTTCGCCCAGTTCACCCAGAAATGACATCATCTGGGACTGGCTTAGCCCCAGAATGTCACATTTTGGTGAGTCGTTACTCGTCATCTGCTACACAATTGCTCATCTGAAAAGAAATAGGCAATCTCGCGGCCTGCCGATACTGGAGCATCAGAACCATGTACTGCGTTGGCATCAATGGATTGTGCAAAATCCGCTCTTATCGTTCCGGGATCCGCCTCCTGGGGATTAGTCGCGCCCATTAACTGGCGGTTCAGACTGATGGCACCCTCGCCCTCAAGAACCTGCACAACGACTGGACCCGATGTCATAAAACGAATCAGGTCCGCAAAGAAACCCTTCCCATCATGCTCAGCATAAAATCCCTGCGCTTTTTCGGCAGTTAAATGTTCCATGCGTGATGCAATGACCCGTAAACCCGCTTTCTCGAATCGGCCTACAATTTCGCCGATTACGTTTTTCGCCACTGCGTCGGGCTTGATGATTGAAAAAGTTCGTTCTATTGCCATGAAAGCTCCCAAATGTTCCAAAGTAAAAAAAGAAGGGGCCGAATTATACTCGCGAATTCACGGGCAAAATAGTGGCAAGTTGCCAACAGCAACTGCTATTTTCAGTCTACCTCGTCCAACCAGGCCATTTGGATTGCTTCCAGCACCTTTTCGCCACAACGATCAGTATCATCTTCGAAACCATCCAACCCCTCTACCCAGCGCTTCAGATCTGTAAATAGAACGCTAAGCGGGTCTGTCTCCGGGTACTTTTCTGACAATTCAATCGCTATTTCGTTCACGTCGACCCATTTCATTCTGCCACCCCCCCTAAGAATCCGTACTACCGGCGTTATGACTATTGACCTCTTTCTCACCCTTTCCTGATCATTGTTTCAGGGTGCTTAAATGCCTTGATAGGCACAGCTAAACGATTCTCTGAAACCTGACAAAGCACTATTTAATGATTCTCTGAAACCTGATTAATCGTATATTTCGGGATTTCCACTACCAGATCTTCATCCCCGACCACAACCTGACAACTTAACCTTGAATCCGGCTCCAGACCCCAGGCCTTATCCAGTAAATCGTCCTCCGTTTCATCAGAGGGCTCCAGCGAATCGAACCCTTCTCGCAGAATCACATGGCAGGTTGTACAGGCACAGGCCATTTCACAGGCATGCTCGATCTGAATACCATTGTCCAGCGCGAGCTCGATTAAGGCATCTCCCTGTTCAGCCTCAACAACGGCACCAGCTGGGCACCTTTGCTCATGCGGTAAAAAAATAATTCGAGGCATTAGCCTTATGACTCCACAACCGTTTCAAAATGCCTTCCAGATAACGCCTTCTTGACTGAAGCATCCATGCGCATTGCCGCAAAATCCGCACTGGCTTTCCCCAACCGTTTATTCACGCTATCTATCTCGTCAATATTTTGCTGATCAATCACCCCTGCCAACTCTTCAACAAGCTTGCGAAGTTGATGGATTGTTTTCCTGTCCAGTAACATGTCGCCATCTTTATCCAGCGCCACTGTGATTGCATCAATCTGCCGCTGCGCATCTACCGATGCTTCAGCAAGCATTCGCGCCTGGACATCCTGCTCGGCGTAGGTTACCGAAGCGCGCAACATACTGGTGATTTCTGCCTCATCCAGACCATAAGTGGGCTTTACCTCAATGCTGGCTTTGACCTGGGTTTCCAGTTCCTTCGCGGTAACAAATAACAGTCCGTCTGCATCCACCTGGAACACAACCTGAATTTTAGCTGCACCTGCAACCATTGGTGGAATATCACGCAACTCAAAACGAGCCAGTGACCGGCAATCTGCTACCAATTCACGCTCTCCCTGAAGAACATGAATCAACATCGCTGTCTGCCCATCTCTGGAGGTTGTAAATTCCTGCGCCCTGGACACCGGTATAGGAGAGTTTCGGGGTATTACCTTTTCCACCAAAGAGCCCATGGTCTCGAGCCCAAGAGACAAAGGCAGCACATCGAGTAACAGCATTTCTTCACCAGGCTTGTTTCCGACCAGCACGTCAGCCTGAATTGCTGCGCCAAGGGCAACCACCTTATCCGGATCCAGATGAGAAAGTGGATGGCGTTTGAAAAATGCTTCTACTAACTGCCGTACTAAAGGAACGCGGGTGGCACCACCAACTAGAACAACCTGTTTGACATCGCTCTCCGTTAAATCAGCGTCTCTAAGGGCCCGCCTGCAAGCTTTGATACTAGTTTCGATCAGGGGCCGTATCGCCTGGGAGAACTCGCTTCTGCTGACAACCCCAGACCAGGAAAAAGCGGGCAGACTTAATTCCACGTCAACCCTGTCACACTGACTCAGTGCTTCTTTAATGGCTTTTGCTTCTAACAGTAGGGTCCTTCGTGAAATAGCATCTAACTCGCCTTCATACCCGCTCTTGTGCAGAAGTATTCGCGCCAGACTCTCGTCAAAATCATCACCACCCAGGCTGGTATCGCCAGCCGTTGCAAGAACTTCGAAAACACCCTTTTGAAGATTCAATAGCGAAATATCAAAGGTCCCGCCACCTAGATCATAAATGGCAATAGTGCCCTGCTCACCGCTTTCTAACCCATAAGCAATCGCCGCTGCGGTCGGTTCGTTTAATAGCCTCAGCACTGGAATATCTGCTAGAGCGGCAGCGTCTCGGGTTGCCTGACGCTGTGCTTCATCAAAGTAGGCTGGAACGGTGATTACAATGCCAGCAAGCCTGCCAGCAAGCGCTTCTTCCCCTCTCAGAACAAGCACTCTGAGAATTTCAGCAGAAATCTGAACCGGGCTGATTTCGCCGCTGATCGTTTGTAATTTGACCATACCGGCAGATTCGTCAGTAAATTGATAATTCTGTAATTGTTTACGATCTGCTATATCACCCAATCCTCTACCCAAAAGCCTTTTCGCAGATGCGATGGTATTAAACGGGTCTTCTCTAGCGGCTTCAACCGCGGCATAACCGACCGTAATACCTTCGCTTTCATAACGAACGACCGAAGGTAACAGGTGCCGGTCTGAAGCATCCGGCAAGGTCACCGGTGAACCGCCTCGAACCACTGCTATGAGCGAGTGCGTTGTGCCTAGATCGACTCCCGCGCCGCGCTTTCTCTGGTGCGGATCAATAGCCATACCCGGTTCAGTAATCTGTATTAACGCCATATCAGTAACCTAGTATTTTCTCTTCCATCTGCCGGGCACTTTGCTGTAATTTCACCATAAACTGCATCTGATAGACCCCTTCCCGAGCTTCGCTCATATTACCAGCCTCATAGGCTGTTATGAATTGTTGCAGCAGTTCGACAGTCTGCTCTGAAATGGACCGAATCAGTGCTTCCACTTGCTCAGGCCCATCAGAATGCGTTTCAATGGAATCTATTTTCTCACGTAATTCAATCTGCTGAACTAAAAAAGTGGCACCCATCTGAGGGTTGTCAGCTAGCTCAATACCGGATTGCTTTAAAAGATAGATGGCTCTTGCCAGCGGATCCCGAAGGTTCTGATAGGCCTCATTAATCTGCATCGTCCACTGCACTGCCAATCGCTTCTCCTGATCACTAGCGCCGACATAACGATCCGGATGAGAAGTCTTGTGAAGTTCAAAATATCGATTTTCCAGGTCTTCTAAATCGATTGAGAAAGTGACTGGTAACTGGAATAGTTCAAAGTAATTCTGGCCGAAATTCACTGGATTGGCGTTCCCACGCTAGACGGTAAAACTCTCACCGCAACCGCACTCTCCTTTAACATTGGGGTTTTTAAATTCAAAGCCCTCGTTCAATCCCTGCTTGACATAATCCATCTCAGTGCCATCAACATAAACCAGGCTTTTCGGATCAATATACACTTGCACCCCTTGGCACTGGTAGCTGATATCTTCGATTTGAGGATCATCAACGGGTTCAATGACATACATCAAACCTGAACATCCCGTTGTTTTCACAGACAACCGTATACCAGCCCCCTGGCCTCTCTTTTTCAGGTAGCCTTGGACGTGTTCGACTGCCAAAGGGGTTAAACTAATACCCATCTTTATAATTCCCTGTTTTCGCTCGGTGATTTCACTGAACCTGCAGCATGCTTGTCGCGGTAATCATTAACAGCCGCCTTAATGGCATCTTCAGCCAGCACGGAGCAATGAATCTTTACAGGAGGCAATGCCAGTTCTTCAGCAATCTCTGTGTTCTTGATGCCCT
>JAPKEK010000751.1 GCA_028822125.1 Pseudomonadales bacterium
TAAGGTGACAGAACCAGGAAAACACAGAAAAGAAGATAAAGGTTCATGGCGCCCATGAAAAACCAATCCAGGGTGGTAGTAAGCCAGATTCGTAATTCATTGAAATAGACAGCTGCCAAATCGGGTTGGCTCAAGGTAAAGACTATAAAAGAAACGATAGTGCAACTGCTGATCAGGAACACCGGGTTATGAATATCAAGCCCGAAAGGTCTGATATTGTCCTGACCCACCTGGTAAGTAGAAGAATATAAGGATTTTGTGGCTAGCGATTGCTCGAGCTGGGTTTCATCGATCGACAAGATGTTCCTGCTGATTGCTATTCATAGGCACCCTAGCACGGTGACACCTGTGATGCCATGTATACAAGCATCTGGTTCCAAGAAACCAGCTTTAATCTCTAATCGCCGCTAGCAGCCGTTGACCCTATCTGTTTTACGTAGACACCCCGTATCACCTCAAATACCGCAGCTCGCAGGTCCTGTTGGCTATAGTCTTCCTTGAAATAGCTGGTGAAAACCGCAACCAGGTCAAGTGATGGGTTCACCAACAAACCCTGCCCACCCCAACCTCCCTTAAACAGAAAGCCTTGTCTATCAACATAGTCCCACTGATAAATATTGTGACTTCCATTGTCCCGAACCAGGTTGGGATTAGCCTTATTGAGTAAAAAATCGATGTGCTTTTCAGAGATAATTTTCGTATCCGAAACAATGCCATAGGAAGGCGTAAATAGTAGCCCAAACCGAGCCAGGTCTCTCATATTGGACAAGAAGCCCCCATGGGTAAGCGGTATACCATAACGGTAGGCAAGAAAAGATGCATCGGCTTCCGCTCCGATCAACTGCCAGATCTCCCTGGTGAAAATGTCCTGGAACGGTTCACCAGTCAGTTTCTCCAGCAACCAGGCCAACACAAAAGTGTTCATGCCGGAATAGGAAAATTTCTGGCCCGGCTCAGCGTGCTTGGGTACACGCAGCGTTTTCAGAAAGTCATAGGGATTATCCGGCGCAGGCGCTTCCCTGAAGCCATCACCGATAGCCATAGAATACTGGTAATAGCAGGATTGCCGATTTTCGTATTCATCCTGGCAGTCAAGCCCCGTTGCCATATCAAGTATATTGCGGATACTGATTTTAGCGATATCAGAACCAGCAAGTTCCGGCAGGTAGAATTGAATCGGCCGACTAACATCAATCAGGCCCCGTTCCTCATAGATCCTTATCAGCGTTGCCGGCAGCACCTTGGCAACCGACCAGTAAATCGGTTTCTCGTAGGGCTGCATGCGCGGATAGTGTTGATAGACGATCTGACCACGATGCAGTATAACCACGCCCATTGCTGTGGTGTGTCTACTTCCCAGAAAATCAGAAAAAGACATCGCACCACTGGCAGTGCTGATTTCATAATCTCCAATCGATGCATTCGGTACGACTGCCAGCTTACTGACTGGACCATCTCGATAGACATTTACAGTGGGAAACAGCTGATGCACATTTTTGTGCATCCAGCCCATCTGCTCTCCGGTCACTGTCCACCAGATATCGTCAACCGGCACCAGTCTCTGCCGCCTTTGAATTTCCGCCGGGGTG
>JAPKEK010000078.1 GCA_028822125.1 Pseudomonadales bacterium
TCATCAAAGCCTACGCGCAGTTCAAGCCCAGCCAGCTCAGGCAGATAGTCTGAGATCGGATTATCCAGGCCTATCAGGCCCTGCTCAAATAACTGTAATACAGCCATGGTTGTGATCGGTTTGGTCATCGACGCAATGGCAATAATAGACTCGTTAGTCATGCTCTGCCGGGTTTGGCTGTTCTGCACGCCCGCTGCCACCTGCAACCGCGTACCAGCACGGTCAGCGACACCGCAGACTATGCCCGGTACTGAATCGGTCTCGATTAACTCCATTACCAAATCTGAGATTCGCTGTTCTAATTGAGTCATGCGTAATTCCCTTCTATGGGTCAGTTCCACGCCTGTTTGATGCCATGATTTACGGTACGCTAGAACCCGCCTCGGCCAGTGCCAGCGTTTAATTCAGCTATCTTTAAAGTTGCTCAGAGGCTCGATTAATCCTGTTAGTCTATCTTCCGTAGCTCGGCCTGACTTTTAATACCTGTATAGCGTGTTATAACATGATCGAGGCAAGAGATGCGGGTTGCAGAACAAGGAAAATAGAATAGATCAGACGCCGGGATCATCTTACTGCTTCAATGTGCTAGGTTTTATGCACTTCGGTGCAAACCTCTGAGAAAGACTGCGTCGATGTTGCGATGTCCCGGTCACGCTGCGCAATAGCCTCGCTGGGATGGCTAGGGTTTACGACATAACCGAGGGTGGCACCGTTACACTTAGCGACTAAACCGGAAAATTAAACGGGCTGCTCGATTGCAGATGGCCAGAACAGGCCCTTCCCCACACTGGCTAAAGGACTACAATAACGCAGACAAGCTTATGCGGATAGGGAGGACAGCCTCCGTCATCCGGTAGCTTTAAGTTCTGAACTATACCGGTATCCTGCACTTATACACGCGATCATCATCGGAGACTACGGCATGAACAAGCGATTACTGCTCTGGGGAACCCCAATCGGAATAGGGTTGTTATTCTCGCTGTGGTATACCGATCTGGGCGGGCCACTGAACCAGCGGGAAATCAGTGAGGCCATCGTTCTTCTGCAGTCACGCGGTTTTGATGCAGCCCGTCTGGCAGATCTTCGTTCATTTCTGGAAAATGATACGGGAAGACAGTTTCTCATGATCAATAATATCGATTTAAACGAGAATCCTCTGGCCATGCCCGCAATGGCTGCAGATGCCACCGCATCCGATTACATAAATTATTATATGAAACATATGTATCCGCAAATGTTTGCCCGGGCCTGCCATCCCGTCTTCTTCGCCTCCGGCCTTGGTTTCAGTGCTGACATCTCGGGTATAGAAGGGGCCAGGGATTGGGATATTGCCGCGCTGTTTCGATATCGTAGTCGCCGCAGCTTCCTAGAAATCATTACCCATCCAGACATGGGCCCTCGCCATGAATACAAGCTGGCGGCAATGACCAAGACCATTGCCTACCCCGTGGAAGCAAATCTTTATCTCAGCGACCCGAGATTTCTAATCATCCTGATATTAGGCTTTACCACGGCGCTGCTGGACCTGTTTTTTTATAAACCAGAAGGGCGATAGCTTCATGGTAGCCAGATGATGTCATCGTCGTTAAACATAGCCGCGCCAGAGCCCTGATTTTTGTTTTCTGTCCTGCCTGCACAAAATGTCTATTCACAGTACAGACTGCTGGGTTTTGTCCTGAATTAACCGGCCGATATCAATTGTCTTATTGGCTTCAAATGTATTGCTGCGTCTTAACAGACACTGGTGCCAGCAATAATGCCTCGGTCACATCCACTAGATTATTGAAAAAAAACTCTGCTCTGGCGCCCTGAAAGGACTTTTTCTCACGAGCCCGGGTAGACATCGATAAGACAACCCAACTTGACATCTGCTCATGTCGAATAGCGAATAGACTGTCATCAAACTGATCCAGATGCCCCCGCAAAAGATTAAACAACTGATCCTGGTTTTTTGTTTTCAACTGCGCTAAAACCCGGCTGACCGGCTCCCCGGACATTATCAACCGCTGACCAAAGACGCCCAGGTAATCGCGAAAGGTTGTGTCCTTCCTGCACAGTAGAAAAGGGGTCCTGATGATGACCTCGCAAACACTTCTAATATCAGGTACCGAATTAACCCTTAACGTTTCATCCAGCAACTGCTGGCGTATGGCATCAAGCTGGTCCGTTCGTCGCATCTGAATCTCACGTATCAACCCTTCACGATTAGTAAAGTGGTACTGAAGTGCGGATTCATTTTTCTGACCTGCTTCTCGAATGATTGCCTTAATTGAAACATTTTCCAGCCCATCTTTTACGAACAAAGACTCTGCAGCACGGATTAAGTGCTGGCGAGTTCTGTTTGTTCTGCTTTGAACTCCAGCTGTCGTCACCGAGTGGCCCACACAATTAATGAATGCCGTTAAATACTCCCTTATAACCCTGGCGAAATCAAATGATCAACCCGTCTTAACAATCCACTCAGACCCAGAGCGTCTTTGTCAGCAATAAAAGCCCACAATATGGCATGATGTCATTGCTGTTGAAAAACCACTAGGCTAGAACAAACCGAGAAAAATGAATCACGCTTTTATAAAAGCATATAGGTTATCGCAGGGCGTAGCTTGATTAACGTGTTACTGAATAAAAGCAAACTGAAACAGCGCTTCAATTTATTTCGAAATCGAAATTTTCGTCTTCTATGGTTTGGTTCCCTTGTCGCCATGATGGGAGATTTTTTCTTGTTCGTGGGTATGCCCTTTCTGATCATGAACCTGACCGAAGACAGAGCAACCATAGGCGGTGTACTTGCCATGGCAGGAATTCCCAGGGCTCTCCTGCTGCTGTTTGGCGGGGCCCTGAGTGACCGTTTCTCACCACTGCTAATGATGAAGGTTTCCCGAGTTGCCTTTATGCTACTTTTACTTCTGATGACGACGCTGATTCTTAATGAATCCATCAGTATAGCCGGGCTTTACGTTTTTTCCGGGTTAATGGGCGTTATCGGCGCCTTCGGCATGCCAGCCAGCATGGCTATTTTACCCTTGCTGGTGAAACGCGAGGAGCTGGCTCCGGCCAACGCCATTACAGGAAGCACCAGTCAGCTCATTTCTGCCCTGGCACCGGCCTTGGTCGGCATTGCCGTGCTTTATCTGTCTACGGAGCCTTTTAAAGCGATACTGCTTGGATCATGGCCCGCTATTGAAGATCTACCCAGGCGAGCGGATATGCAAGGTATCGGCCTGGCCTACGCTATCGACGTCCTGCTGATTATCGTTTCCATGATTCCACTGTGGCTGATCAAGCTCGAAACTGAACCAAAACAGCCAAACCAGGCTGACAGCATAATGGCATCTATTAAAGATGGCTTTTCCTATGTCTGGCAGGATGCCTCGCTGAGAGCCTTTATCATTTACATGACCATCACGACCTTTGTATCTATGGGGCCGCAGATGGTTGGTATGCCGGTCCTGGCCGATGACAACCTCAATGGTATGAGATCCTTTGGCGTGTTAATGTCAGCCCAGGGTTTAGGCGCTGTATTTGGCTCCCTACTTGCCGCCGTCGCCACGCCAGCAGCGTCATTACTGGGGCCTGTTGTCATGTCTCTGGCCATCGTTCGAGGCTTTGGCACCCTACTGATA
The DNA here is from genome assembly GCA_028822125.1 of Pseudomonadales bacterium. Classification (GTDB taxonomy): domain Bacteria; phylum Pseudomonadota; class Gammaproteobacteria; order Pseudomonadales; family Azotimanducaceae; genus UBA9926. Next base: position 3,624 of record JAPKEK010000078.1, read on the forward strand.
GCCGCTATTACCAGCGACCAGCAAGGCATACTGCTGATGACCACCATGGGGATTCTTACGGGCTACAGCAGCATTGTATTTATGACCTGGGTACAAAAAAGAGTCTCACTTGAGTACATTGGTCGAGTCATGAGTCTGGTCATGCTGGCGGTCATGGGCCTGCAACCCTTATCGCAGGGTTTCTCCGGCTGGTTTATTGATTTTGCCGGGGTGACCACCCTATTCATCAGTATTGGGTTCTTTATGATCATAACGCCTTTTTTTGCACTGCTCAGCGCTGATATCAGAAACATGGGAGAGCCCAGAAAAACCTAGAAATACGCAGCAGGCACTGAGGCTGAAAACCTTCCCGGACAAGTATCTATGGCCAGAAAAATAAGCGTAAAATACCCGACAACATCGCAATAACAGAGGAGTGATAAACCAATGGCACATGAACAGCTAGGGCTCAGCAATGACGAGCTATTAAGCACAACCAGAGCCGTACGCAAAAGACTGGACTTTGATCGTCCTGTTTCCATGGACCTGATAAACGAATGCATGGAACTCGCCGTACAGGCACCAACCGGTTCCAATGCCCAGGGCTGGCAATTCGTATTCGTCACAGACCCGGATAAACGTGCAGAAATCGGCCGTTATTACCAGCAGGCTTTTTCTATCTACAAGGAAATGCCGGTTGCTATTCATAAGCTACATGCAGATAGCAGCGACCATGACCTCACGGCGAGCCAGACTCGCTCTGCTTCGTCAGCTGATTTCCTGGCCGACAATATGGCTAAAGCACCCGTACTGATGATCCCCTGCATTGCCGGCCGAACAGATAATGAAGCTGGCGCTAATGTATTATCACAAACAGCAACGCTTGGCTCAGTGATTCCTGCAGCCTGGAACTTCATGCTGGCAGCCAGAGCCCGGGGCTTGGGCAGCGCCTGGACCACACTTCACCTGATGCACGAAAAGGCGATCGCGGACCTGCTGAATATCCCATTTGATGACTTTATGCAGGTGGCGCTGATACCTCTTGCTTATACCAAGGGCACTAATTTCAAACCAGCCTATCGTCCACCTGTCGAGAACATTATGCACGTTAATTCCTGGCAAGCCTCACCTGTTATCTAAGGAGAACTGACCCGGGATTCAATGCGATAGCCAAAACAAGGGCTGTTTTACCACCGCCGGCAGCTGTCTGGTAACGCCGCCAACTGGCAAATCAGCCTGAAACCGGGCCTTCGGCTGGTGCGACTCAAGCCAGCCGAAAGGACTTTCATTCGCTAAGGAAATCATCCCATGAAGAAGCTGACACTTGTAATTACAGCTGTGTTAATACTCAGCACTGCTGTGATAGTGATTCGGACCCTACTGCACGCGCCTCCCCCTTTCGCTGATATCACCCAGGTCAACATTGATCTCGATGAAGAGGCACTTACAGAGCACCTATCCCAGGCCATTACTTTTCAAACTGTTTCTCATCAATCCTCCTCAGAAAAACAGGACTTGGAATTTCAACGCTTTATTAATTGGGCAAAAGCCACTTACCCGGAAGTGAACTCGAAGCTATCGCTGGTTATGTTGAATCAAACCATGCTCTACAAGTGGCAGGGTAGCGATGATCAGTTGCGACCCATTCTGCTCACTGGTCACTATGACGTTGTGCCCGTTATCCCAGGCTCTGAACACAAGTGGACACACCCCCCTTTCGCAGGTGAGTCTGTGAACGGCGAAATCTGGGGAAGAGGTGCGCTTGACGATAAAAGCGGTGTCGTTGGTATGCTCGAAGCGGTGACTTACCTCCTCAAGGATGGCTTTAAACCCGCTCGGACTATTTATCTAAGCTTTGGTCACGACGAGGAAATAGGTGGCCCTGAAGGTGCGGCGGCTGTGACTGCCTTTCTCAAGGAAAAGCAGATCCAGTTAGCCTGGTCTCTCGATGAAGGATCGTTCTTATTCAAAGGTATGTTCCCGGGCGTGAATACCCTGGTTGCGGCCATCAACGTCGCAGAAAAAGGCAGCATCACGCTCGATATCGTCGCTACCGCAGCGGGCGGACACTCTTCCACGCCACCCAATAACAGTGCCATCACTGATCTGGCCCAGGCAATTACGCGTTTACATGAAAACCCTATCCCTGGTGGCCTAGAAGGTCTGAGCGCAAAAATGTTCGACGTCATCAGCCGCTATATGCCATTTTCAACGAAAGCACTATTTGCCAACCCTTGGTTGTTCAGCCAACTCATAGAAAAACAATTGAGCGCCTGGCCCACAACCAATGCTATGCTCAGGACAACGACTGCGCCCACCATGTTATCCGGCAGTATCAAAACTAACGTCCTGCCAATCGAGGCGGTTGCTACCGTTAATTTCCGTATACATCCAAGAGACAATACCGAAAGCATCGTAGCGTTTGTAACCGATACCGTTGCCAGTGACACAATAACGGTGCGTAATCGAGGCGGTGTAAATGCTTCTGCAGTATCAGCCTGGGACACGCCCGCATTTGAACAGATTGCCCAAAGCATGCGCGAAGTATACGGCGATATCGCCGTTGCTCCAGGCTTGATGGTTGCCGGTTCGGACAGTAAACACTATGCCAAAGTAGCAGACAACGCCTACCGCTTTAACCCGTTCGTACTGGCAGCTGAAGATGTCAGTGGATTTCATGGCACTAATGAAAAAATCTCTGTTGCTACATTTGTCCAGGGCACAAGGGGATATATCCAGATCATTAGGAATGGCAGCAGTCACTGAAATTGGCATAACGAAGCTCATTACCCATTCCCAACTTCATCCGATAGACACACAAAGCGATGTTTTAATCTTTTCCAGTCGGGGCAGCGTCTCTAGTACCGGGATTTTTTGGCTTCCATATTGGAGTGAACATCGATGAGCACGGTCTGACCAGACTGGTTTAACTCCCTGGCCTGTTGCAGGGCCGGCGCCATTGCCGAGGCTTTTGTCACGGTCAATCCGACTGCGCCCATGCCTTCTGCTATTTTTGCGTAATCACCCTGCATTTCGCCGACACCAAATTTACCAGCTTCGGGGAATCCTCTTGGATAAGTTGCCATGTTGCCATTATTCAGTAGCACCGTAGTGATAGCGAAACCACTTCTCGATGCCGTTTCCAGGTCTGTCCCCGACATACCAAAGGCAGCATCACCCATCAGATTAAGGCAGAATTTTTCCGGGTTCGCCATCTTCGCGCCAATCATTAACGGTATACCAAATCCCAGGTGGGTCGTCTTACCCCAGCCCACATAGCTGTGCGGCGATGTGGCTGTGTAAAAAGGCACAAACGAGTCCCTTGGGGCTCCCGCATCATGGGTGACAATACTGTTTTCATGGTCCAGGTTTTTATCTATCTCATGAATCACTCGATAGGTATTCAAAGGTTCTTCTGTTGAAGTCAGCAGAGGTTGCCACTGTTTCAACCAGTCTGCTTTGACCTCGGCAATTATTTTGGCCGTGCTTTTTATGTCGCCAAACCCACTCCCACCCGTTTCATCCTTAATGGCGTCGATCAAGGCGAGTAGGGTCAGGCGAGTATCACCCAGCAAGGCAATATCGACGCTCTCATCGCGACTGATCGCCGAAATATCATCGGTATTCTGAATTAATACCTTGTTATTACTACGAATCGGCTGGCCGTAGAAGGTGCGGGTCAGGCTCGAGCCCAGAGCTAGAATCAAATCACATTCGCTCAACCACTTACCCGCGGCCATGGTGGTAAGCCCACTACCCGCGCCCAGGCATAAGGGGTGGCGTTCATCCATCGCAGACTTTCCGGGCATGGTGCAAAATACCGGTATTCCGGTCAATTCTGCTAATTGCTTCAGCTCGGCGGTCGCTCCACCCAGGAGTACTCCCTGTCCAGCCCAAAGCAACGGCCGCTTTGCTGCTCGAAGCGCCTTCACCGCATCGCTGATGTCAGAATCTGAGGGTTGCGCTAATGCACGTGGCGGCGATTGATAATTCAATGCATTATCCGGGATTTCTTTCATGCAAACGTCAGCGGTTAGCTCAACAACGACGGGGCCACCCGGCCCATTACGCAGGGCATGAAAAGCACGCCGCATCGCGTTGCCGATATCTTCAGGCTGGTAGACGGCTTCCACCTGCTTCACTATCCCCTGGTAATTATGCACCGCTGAAAAATTTGGTTTCACAGCAATCTGGTTCAGCAGCACGCCCCCGGGCAAAACCAGAATGGGGATACTATCGGCGTAGGCCTGCGCA
>JAPKEK010000079.1 GCA_028822125.1 Pseudomonadales bacterium
CCTCACTCCTCAACCGTAATCCTGGTTTAAGTTCCATCATTGTTTCCCGTTCTAGATTTATCTTGTTTTTTGTTCTGTTTGTTACGCATATTGCTGTCGCTATTCAATCGCTTTCGATTCCAAACGCGCCTTGACTGCTCAAATCTGCAATATCTTCCCCATCATAACCCAATTCCTCAAGTATCTTATCCCGATGCTCGGCTAAATCCGGAGCCCTTTTAGGGCCCACCTGGGGAACATCTGATACCGATATAGGATGATTGATTACCAGCGGCGTAGCAACATCTACATCTTTGGGCTTAACTGCCATATTATTAGCCAATATCTGAGCATCATCCTTGGTTTCTTCTACCAAGGCGACAAGATTTACCGGAAGATCAAACGACTGAAAAACAGCTAGCCAGTCATCCTTGGTTCTCGTCTCCACGATGGCTTGAAGCTTATCGCCCAGCACTTCTCGATTTTGAAACATCAGTTCAGGAGTAGAGAACCTTGGGTCAGTCAGGAGCTGCAATGCGTCCAACGCCATCAGCAACAGGTCCAGCAACTCCTCGGTTCTTACCATGTTGAATTGGAGCCATCTATCGTCCCTGGTTCGATAGGGTCTCATCATCGCAGACTCAACACGATTGAGGTCTCGATATTTCTCCATATCTCCACCTGCCAGCACCCCCTGCGCGATGCCGGCTGCTGACCAGAGACCATTGGCAAGCAACGAGGTTTGCACCATAGAGCCTTCACCCGTCTGCGATCTTTTCAGTAGAGCGGTGACAATCCCAGCATAGAGTGCAAGACTGGTCGGATGATCCCCCATTCCAGGTAGCCCCTGTGTCGGCCTTGTGCCCGCTTCACGCATTAGCTCCATCAACCCGCTTCTAGCCCAGTAAGCAAGCTGATCAAAACTTTTCCGATTCCTTTCATCACCTTTTTCACCGTAGGCAGTCAGTGATGCATAGATCATTTTTTTGTTTAAGGGTTGAAGTGCCTCATAGGTCAGCCCCATTGACTCGCGCGCACTATAGGGTTGATTGGTGATAAATACATCACACTCAGCTACCAGCTTAAAAAGAATTCCAAGCCCAGCCTCAGTTTTCAGGTCAAGTGAAATGCTGCGTTTGTTTCGACCGTCCAACTGCCAGAACCAGTTACTATCTGCATAAGGCGTAGTTGTGATGTTTGAAAGCATGCGCAACATATCGCCATTGCCTGGCTTTTCAATTTTAATCACATCTGCACCAAAATCTGCCAGGATCATGGCTGCGGCAGGCGCTGCTATGACCGTCGCACAATCAATGACTTTTAGTCCTGAAAACAGGTATTCGCCCACGGCTTTCTTGTCTACAAAAAATATCTTGGCAAGATTCTACTTGAATAAGAATCTGCAAGCGATATGTCTAGTCGGGTTAACTAAGGGATAATCGCTATTATGCGTTGATAACTTTGTGGTTGCCCGCATTCATATAACAGCAAGGCCAATGCCGACAATCAAAACCATTAACCCCTGTCAGAAGGCCAGCCGGTCATTCTTAGAAGCTGCAAATCGCCTGCCGAGCAAACAGGATTGGTCGTTAACGCTTGTCCAACTATTCTAAAAAAGCTTTGCGCACAGCAGCCAGGGTTTGTTCGGTTATGCCAATACTGCGCAAATAGCCAACCGCACCTCCCCATCTGTCCTGGAGACCGTCTAGAAAGTCGCTCAAGGCTTTCTCTGGAACTCCCGCTGCTTTCATCATCTGTTGTCGATTCATACCTTCAGGAAATCCACTGGTTTTTGCAATAAAATCAGCCTGTCTCTCCAAATCTCGATTTGTTAACTTGTAATCTTCCTCTATTAATACTCTATGCACACCTAGAACCGCTAACAGAAAAGCCGTTGCAACACCCGTTCGATCTTTTCCAGCGGTGCAATTCAGCAGGATCGGCTGATTTTCTGAATTAGCAAAAATGTCAAACATTTCCACCCATGTTTCCGAGCCAAACTCCAGATAGCCGAGATAACGCTTTCCCGATATTCCGGTATCGCCAACAAGTTGACTTAACCGGTCACTTCCACCATCAGGAATAATCGCGATATGGTGATAGCTAGCACCTAAAGTTTCCAATGGCCCACGTCCCTGATCCTTGATCTCACTGGGTTTACGCAAATCAATCTGTGTTCTGATCCCTAATAAGTTAAGTTTGCTGAGATCCTCCTGGGTCATTCGATCCTGCCTTCCTGCCCGAAAGTACTGTCCCTGGCGTATCAATCGTCCGTCCTGTGCAGGGTAGCCACCAATGTCTCGAAAATTAAAGCAACCCAGAAACGGGTAATGCCTCGTAGTAAAATCCTCTATCATAGCTGTCTCATCGTTCAATCATCCGCCCGAGTCAAAGTGGGATTCAAATTAGCCAAACTCGATCTCGGGCCAATAGTTCTCCAACCAAACTGAAGCCGAAAACGCACTCCAGGCCTCGAATTTGCAGGTCGTGGAAGCATAATCCCCTCAACAAACAAATACTGTCATAAATAACCTTTCTTCAAACGGCTACTATAAGCCTAAAAAAGCCGGTAGTAAAAAATTGCGCTTCCCCCCAGTATCACTTGATGCGGAGGGCACATTAATGGCTGCCTTGAATTCATTTTGTTTGTTAGATGTTGGCCCAATACAAGCAACATCTTCTTCGGCCATTGACCCACCTAGATTGTTGCTGTTTATATAGAGTTTCAAATAGTAAAACAGGTTTTAGGCAATCCCGAAAAAAATTCTCATCAGGGTCTCAATCTATCAAGATCAGCTTGGTCCTGGTTAGCTACAATATCTGGGAGATCCAATATAAGACAAATTACATGTCAAAGGGAATAGGCGCTTTGATCGAACTCAGTTACATTAACTACTTTCTGCCAGGCTAAGTTTCGCATGGATCAAAGTACACTCGACAAAGGCCTCAATACCTTAAGCCAATTGGATCCCGACTTAAAAAAAGCTCTGGCAATCCATGGCAAACCCGACCCACGAATTCGACCACAAGGCTTTGAAACATTTCTTTCGACTATTATCAGTCAGCAGATTTCAACGTCGGCTGCTACTGCGATAACGACCCGAGTCAGGCGCTTGATGCCTGAGTGCTCAGCGGCATCACTGGAAAAGATCAGTAATACTGAGCTGCGTCAGGCGGGACTTTCATTCAGAAAAATTGAATACGCAAGAGGATTAGCCGCGGCTATACTCGCAGGTCGTTTCAACCCTAAGTCACTCAGCACAGTCGACGATGAAGAGGCCATCAGCCAGATAACTTCGCTTCGCGGGTTCGGCCAATGGAGTGCAGAAATATACTTGATGTTTTCTCTCGGGCGAACAGACATATTCCCAGCCGATGATCTAGCCCTTCAAGTAGCACTAGGCAGGTTAAAAGGCCTTAAGGAACGTCCAACTGCGAGTCTGGCAAGACAACTAGTCAGCCACTGGTCACCCTGGCGTAGCGCCGGCGCTATATTTCTCTGGCACTACTATAAGGAAACGCCTGGCTAATGCCGAGATCGAGAACGAAGCCTTTCACAATACGCCTATCCAGTGAATAATGGGGTTTGTTTTTCTACCCTTTTTAAAAAAGGTGATTGATTTGGAGTTAAAGAATTTTGCTTCGCTTCTTGACAATATCGCAAAAAATGCGCCATTGGCTGAACAATTGCGCCGCTTACCGGACCCGCTAGTCACAGAGCTGAAGATGTCAGGTGCCTTTCGCGCCCTGATCCCAAAAAAATTTTCTGGCCTGGAGCTACCCTTTGAGCAGTATCTAGACATCATAAAGAGCCTAGCCGAACAGGATGCAAGCACCGCCTGGTGCGTTAACCAGGCTGCAGTCATTGCGACTACGTCCCTTTGGCTACCTGACCAGATTATTTCAGAAATCTGGGGAGACCCTTTAGCATCGGTTGCTAACGGCCCGCCCTATGATTGCACAATCAGTTATGACAACAATGGCTATAAACTGACAGGACACTGGGGCTTTTCAAGCGGCTGCCAGCATGCGACTTGGATGACAGGTCCGGCTCGATTTTCTGAAGGCGGCTGGCGCTCGGCTTTTTTTCGACCCGATCAAGCTCAATTTGACGATACCTGGCAAGTTGCCGGGCTTAAAGCGACCGGCAGCTTCGAGTTTCGAGTAAAAGATCTTCTAGTGCCGGCGACCCAGGTTGTCAATTTCGACGAGGATGCCTCGGTTAAAACTGACATTACATCCTTACCAACCGCTCTCATGTTTGCGATAAGTTTTGCCGCCGTTGGACTCGGTGTCGCCAAAGGAGCGTTATCTGATGTGATAAAAATCACACAGGGCAAAAAGCCCCAGTGGGCAGCACTTCGATTACACGAAGATCCCGATGTACAAAGGTTTCTGGGTAAGGCCACCGCCCGCTGGCGTTCTGCAGATGCCTATCTGAGGCAGACGACAGCTGAGGTTTTAGACTCTGTCAGGTGCAATCTGGACATCAGTCACAGCGAAAGATCTCAGCTACGTATGGCTGGTACCCATGTTATCCAGGAGTGCGCCGAAGTAGTGGACCTGGCTTACAAGGTTTCAGGCTCTACTGGCATTTACCAGGATGAAGTGCTCCAGCGTCGGTTTCAGGATATGCACGTAATTACCCAGCATGTTCAGGGTAGAGAGTCGTACTTTGGCTTGCTGGGGCGTTATGCCATAACGGGTCACTATGAAACAGGTCCCATGACTTGAATTGGGTGTCCGGGGGTCGCCATTGTGCATCGTCCGGAGGACAGCAAGGTTACTGCTAACCGCTCTCCCTTTTACTACCTGCCCAGCGCAGCAGGAAAAGCCATTCACCGCTGGCACCACTATCTTCGATATCTGCCGCCTACCAGTTTCGAAAAAAGGACAGATCTTTACACTAAGCTGACTTTTGCTGGTGGTACCACCAACCCGGCTACATCAACTCTGGTTTTATACACAGCGCCAGCTGTTTCAGAATCGGCACCTGCCGACCCAGACACTATATACAGATCTTTCATGTCATCGCCGCCAAAGCAGACACTGGAACAAAGAGATTGAGGGATTCCAATAAATTCGAGTAAATCACCGCCTGGGCTGAACACTGCCACACCCTGACCGCCGCCTGCCAGCGCTACCCAAACCCTTCCATCTTCTGATAATGCCAAACCATCCGGAACACCCTTATCCATCCTGGCAAAGATTTCTTTTCGACCTAGTGTTCCGTCTGCTTCAACCCGATAGCGATTTACGACCCGGCGACCTGAATCTGAGTGGTACAAAGTCTTATTATCAGGGGAAAAACCCAGACCATTAGTTAGAAGAATGTCATCGGCAACCTTTCTTGCACTTCCATCCAATTCAATCAAAAAAAGCTCACCCGCCTGAGGGTCCCTGCCGTCGTCAAATACGGGACTCGAGCCTAGTGATCCGGCATATATCCTGCCAGCACTGTCTGTGGTGATATCGTTGAATCCAACTATTCCGTTTGCTTCATCCTTATCGAGTACAACCTGGCTTGAACCACCTGAAAAAGGTTTAAAAGAGATTTTCCCACCACTGACAATAAGACCGTCCGCCTGGTGCAAAGACATCCCACCGATGCCTCGACGATGTTCAAACACCAAGCTCACAGAACCATTCTGATCGACACAGAAAACCCCGCCCAGCAACACGTCACTGAACAGCAATCCCCTATCAGGGATCCAAAGAGGGCCTTCGACCAGGCTGTAACCTTCACAGAGCTTTTCCATAAATCCTCCCATAGCCAGAAAATTAACGCTACAAACTGCCAGCAGGCCTGTCAAGCTACTGATCTGTACTCAAAACCCAAACCGCTCTCTTGATTCCAACGCTTACAAAAGTTAACGATGATCGGCTGAAAATATCCCTGGATCCATCACCAAAGCTTGATGATACGTTGCTAAATTGCAAAAAAGGTGGTTTATTTCCTATAGTCTGTAAAGGAGACAACCATGTACGAACATATCCAATATGAGGTAAGTGACCCTGTCGCCGTCATTACGCTAAATCGACCAGAAGCACTCAACGCTATTACCGGGCGTATGCAGGCAGAACTTAAGCACGCTCTGGCAACCGCAGAGCAGGATGCGGCGGTAGTCGGTATTGTGCTTACTGGTGCCGGAAGAGGCTTTTGTGCAGGTGCCGATATAGGCGGTCTGCAGGCCACTGCATCAGGAGAGGCTGAAGGTCAACAAAGAGAAGACTTAAGCCAGTTCTCGGCCCGACCCGGCAATCCCGATATGGGCGAGGATTTTGCCGTCACCTTCTCTTATATCCCAACTATAAGAAAACCCTTGATTGCTGCCATTAACGGCGCCTGCGCAGGCCTGGGGTTCGTTTTTGCCTGTCTCTGTGATATGCGCTTCGTAGAAAAACAGGCCAAATTCACTAGCGCTTTCGTTAATCGTGGTCTCATAGCGGAGCATGGTTCCAGTTGGATTTTGCCACGAATAATTGGTTTATCAAATGCCCTTGACCTCCTCTGGAGTGGGCGGAAATTCGACGGAGTCGAAGCGGATCGCCTGGGGCTTGCCAACCGGCTATGTGAGCAGGGCACTGCCAGACAACAAGCCATCGATTACATTAAAGATCTGGCTGCAACAGCAGCGCCGAACTCCATTAAAATTATCAAGGCTCAACTCTATCGCCATCTGAATATGACATTCGGGCCAGCAATGCAGGAAAGCAACCAGTTAATGGCGCAATCGCTCGGTGGCGATGACTTCAAAGAAGGGGTTTCCTCCTTTGTTGAGCGAAGGCCGCCTGAATTCAAACGTGTTATTGATTAGTTCAATACTCAAGTAGGATGATGCTCAGCAAACATAGCCTCAGACAGTATTAATATAGCCCGAATGTTCGGCAGGTATATCAGCAGACAACTGGATTAAAATTCATTGAGCACTGCATTGACCTCAATATTAATCGGTGGATCAAATGAGCAGGAATAACCACACATGAAAATTGAGAACTGGGAAACGGCAGGTTCCCTGGCGCCGCTGTATCAGGAACTGCAGCAACTTGGACTGGAAACAAACATTGCGGAATTAGAAGCCTTTGGCTATACCATTGTGCCCGCCGAGAAGATCGGACCTGACGGTTATCATCTGGAGCTTAAAGAGGCTCTGGAAGACGTTGTCAAAAGACGATTTGGCGACTTACGTGATGATCAGGATCGCTGGAAAAACGTCAATGACAATCTGCGTTTCCTGCTCTGGGAAAACCCTGCATTTGAAAAAATCACCTGCAACCCTGCTGGCCTGGGGCTGGCGCAGTACCTGTTAGGAACCAACTGTATACTAAGCCTGTGTAACGGCTGGGTTAAAAGACAGGGTGATGGTAGAACAGGTATTCATGGCGATTACCTTGATCCAACTCCTGAGGCCCATCCAGGCCAAAACATTAATGCAAATGTCCATTATTTCCTGACTGACTACTACAAAGAAGACGGGGCAATTTCATTCCTGCCGGGAAGCCATCGCTGGCAACGCCAGGTCAGCCCGCCTGAATCAAAATACTGGGCAGACCGCGCAGTTTCCGTGGAGGCGCCAGCTGGCTCAGCAGTCGTTTGGGGTAACCATACCTGGCACGGATCTTATCCCAGAAAAAACCCTGGATTTCGAATGGCTCTCCAATGTGAATATATGCGCCCACGATACCAGCCTCAGGAACCTTATCGTGAAACTGTTACCCAGGAAATTCTGGATCGCAATCCAGTTCGATTTGCTGGTCTCATGGACGTTTACGGACCTTTTCCTTTCGGCAAAAACGATCGCAATGATGATGGCCGGGCGTCCCAGGCTCCGCCAGGTACCGGCCATGGCCGCGGAAACTTAGATTCCTACTGTAG
>JAPKEK010000752.1 GCA_028822125.1 Pseudomonadales bacterium
GTGATAAAATCAGATCGATCTTGTTCAGATTTCTGAATCAGTTTAAAAAATTGCAGAGCATGGTTCAGAAATTCGAACATCGTCCCGTTTGCTGTCTGCAGATCAGTATCGTTTAGATATTTGCTGGCAAGGCTATTAACCAGCGACCTTGAATTTTCAGCCACTGCGCTGGCCTTAAGGCCTTTCACTCCATCGCTTACAATAACCTGATGGATAGTCTGGAGCGCCTGGAGGAGGCTTTCAATTTCTTCCTCCTTATATTCGTCAACCGCTTTTTTCGACATCCGCGTTACGTTGGATTCGCTGTGATGCACCAATAAGTCGAGCCTGCCTTCATTCTTAAGCACTCTACTGACCTCACCAAGCGTTAGCTCACACTGGCTGTACTCAATGCCAAATACGGATACAACAGCATCTATGGATGCATTTTCAAGGGGTATTTTTTCCGCCGGACAATTAGAAAACAGCTGCGGAGGATAGACTAGATTTTTGACCTGCACCTGGGCCACAGGACTGATCCGAACTTCGGCCAGATCAAGACCGAGATACCTTATTTGATTATTTTTCTCAAGTAAATTCACTAACAAAGCGGCATTACCGCAACCTAGATCCAGAACGGACCCACCAGGCTGCATCTGGGCTAACAACACTTCCCACCAGTCACCTATGACACCTCGATAACCTTCTTTATAATAAGGACCGAATGTAGTTGCATGACCTTGTTTCCAGAATTCCGACCAATGATTTTTCATATTCAAAAAAAAGGCCCATCTCGCAGGCGAGATGGGCCCTCCATTTCTTTTGCTAAGCTAAGTTCAATCTTAAAACTCTAAGGTGTACTCAGCATAGACAACACGTCCTGTTATAGGATACTGATACTCATCTATCATATAACCACCTGCATCCAGCAAAGGATCTTCGTCGGTGATGTTTGAGGCACCTAGCTCAATTGAACCATAGGACCCAATGTCATAACCGACCGAGGCGTTGATTGTATGCCAACCATCGTACTCTTCGTCGCCAACCTTGGCTTCGGACTTACCGATATAATCTACCGAAACCGCTGCGTTCCAGGAATCCATGGTCCATGAAACATAGCCATTAGATCGCCACTCTGGGAAGCCCAGAGTCCCTGCTGCCTCGCCTAACTCACCGGTTCCGTAGGTCAGCTCGTAGTCATAGCCCAGGTACTTCGATGCATTCATAGCGAACAGGAAGTTACCGAATCCTGTTTCAATACTACCTTTCACAAAGAAGTCAAGACCGTCTCTTTCGAAATCAGTCACACCATTTTGAAAGCCTGCTGAAACCTCAAGCACCGCGCCATTAGCATCCCTTTGTACCGCTGGGTTGTTACCGCCTGACTGATAGTCTACATTCAACTGATCCTGTGCTGATGTATACTCGATGGAATTGATCAGCTTGAGATTCCAATAGGTCATCCCCGCCATCCAGTTATCCATGAAATCCCAATCGCCACCAATCGAGAATGTTTCCGACTCTTCTGCTTCAAGATTTGGGTTTGATCCTATATAGGTATCGAACTGGCGTGTTGGACAAGGGTCCTGTCCCACCTGCTCACAACCC
>JAPKEK010000753.1 GCA_028822125.1 Pseudomonadales bacterium
ATAAATATACCGTGGATGCCAGGGTCTTTGTTGGCCTGCTCGATGGCATTATCCAGATCCAGCCGATTTACCCTGGCCAGGTCGTAGTTAATGCCGATTTCCTGGAATTTGGCCTTGGTATTGCGAGCATAAGCTAATGAGGGTTTATCATTGCTGGCAATTATTCCAAGAACACGGGGAACTTGCGGCAGTCCTTTGATCGCGCTTGCGGCCTCGTTAACAAATCGTTGCGCAAATATAGTTGGGTCCAATTTCTTCATAATGGGTTTCACGGCGCTGCCTAGTTTGACTGCCGATTATGTTTCTGTCGGCTTATGGAGCCAAGATAGCCTTTGTGATGGCGCTTTCCATAATCCTCCCGCTTGAATTCTTTTAGTTCCATCAGGGTCAGGGCAATGGCATCACTGATGGCCAGCATTACAGCGATGGTCGCGCTGGGCGTTAACTTCAGAGGACAGGGTTCTTCGATGTCGGGTCCCATATCGAGCACCAGCTGACTGAGCGCGCGTAAGGGTGATTGCGCGTGAGAGGTCAAACCAATAATCTCGGTGACGCCTAGTTGTTGCGCCATCTCCAGCATTTCAATGACTTCATTGGATTTTCCGCTCGTTGAGAAAGCCACTATGCAATCATCTTCGGCCAACATGCCAAGGTCGCCGTGCCCGGCTTCAGCTGGATGGATATAAATAGCCGGTGTTCCCGTTGAGGCCAGTGTCGCAGCGAATTTACGAGCGATAAATCCCGCCTTGCCAATGCCTGTTGCTACCACTTTGCCATCGCAGGATTGTAGCAATTTAACGGCTTTTTCAAACTGATCGGTAACCTGAATATTTGATATAGCCTGGGCTTCACTGTCAATGACCCGTATCAGTTTCTGTCTTATGTTCAATAAAATCTCTCCCGTTGGAAAAATCGGTTAATTATAGTCGACTCAGTGCTGCGGTGCTCATAAGTTCGTGCGTTTGTCTTGCTATATGCGGGTGATAGCTCAGTAGCGCGGCAGCACGGTGCATGGGTAGCCAGGCACATCTTAATAGATAGTCAGCATCATCCACAGGACTTGCAATCATTGAAATTAGCTCAGCCCTGAACCAATGGCATTGGCAATCGAAAATACGGCTGTCCCAACGAAATTGATAGTGAGAGACCCTGGAATTTGAAAGACCCCTAACCGCATACCCGGTTTCTTCCAGAGTTTCTCGGATTGCTGCCTGTTGGGGGCTTTCAAAGTCCTCTATTTTACCCCCCGGCAGCGACCACATGCGTTTTTTTGTAGAGGGGTCTTCAAGTTCGATCATCAGTAAACGCTGGTCATGCAGGCAGACAATGCTAGTCCTGGTTCGGGGTATCGCTTTACGGGCATTAGAGTGCATCGTGCGATTCACTCAGGTGGCAGGAGACCTTATGCTGCTCTGAAAGTGTTACTTGAGCCGGTTCTCTTGCCAGACAGGGTGTAAATTGCCTGGGGCAACGAGGATGAAAGCTGCATCCCCCAGGTGGGTGAATGGGGGATGGGACGTCACCGACGATGATATCCCGTTGTCGCTTGCGATGCGGATCAGGTACGGGTATCGCGTTGATGAGCG
>JAPKEK010000754.1 GCA_028822125.1 Pseudomonadales bacterium
ATTTGTGGCCCACAAGCTAAAACAGACCCTAGGCAGGTAATATAGGTTAGTCTGAAATCGACGATGAAAAACCCAGTCACATCAAACTACCAAGTATTTACGGAGGCTTTAACAGATGAAGCGAGTTCTGATTCTTACTACCATGCTGTTCTCTCCATGTAATGCCCGTAGTGGGTCTTCAAGATCAGTTGCTCCCAGTTCGAAGGAAGTAACGGCGGCCTCCAGCGAGTTAGTTTACCTGCCCATGCGCCTGATGTTGGGATGTGGCTTACTTATCGAGATGCTTCTCGATCAGGTAGCGCACTGAAAGGTATTGCGGGTAAGCCCGCCAGAATGCGGTTTGTGAAGCTTTATCAACTGCGTCCCGGTGAAGTCTTTTCAGGACTGGGAAAATTTCATCTCGAGATAAAGATTGCTCATACACGGCGTTATATTGCCCAGCCAATTTGTCCAGGGCGCTAAGTATCGAATCCACAATTTCGCATGTGTCAGAGGGGCCAGGTCAATATTGGATGGTTGGCATGTCGAGGCACAGCTCAAACAAATCGCGATGAACCTTCGGGTATTAGCTAAAACCAAGTTCACGAATAATGTAGGACAGTTGCCTTTCATCGTCTTCCGGACTGAAAGACGCACTGCTGGTGATCGTTAGATCAAAGAAATCATCCTTCGAGAGGCTCGCTGGCAGCTCGATGTTGAATACACCTGCGCCAACCTCAGCCGTTCCAATGACCTGCGCTGAAATACTGACGGTAATGGTTGATTGTACAGAATCGTCAGGACGCCAGCCTTCCAACCGGAGATTCCCACAGGACTTCTCAGCCTGCAGGCCCACATCAAGCTTTTTACCCGCCCAGGTGTCATTCCAGTAGCCATGCGCATTCGAGGTCTGACGCGCAGACCCAACGGGGAAATCATCAAATTCACGCGCGGAAGTGGGAGGAGCCTTGAAACCAACAAATATATCCCGCCAGATTCCATTTTCTCCAGAAGGGTGCAACTCTATCGTGTCAAACTTGCCAGAGCCCTCCATCAACTTCAGCACCCAGTCCCGGTCAATCTCTGAGGGGCGATCTGTGATCTTGTCATTGTAAATAGGTTCACTCGTATAACCCATCTCAATGATGCAAATTGAATCCGCCTTGTCGAATATTTCATCAAAACAGCGAATACCTGCCTCATAGCCCTTCTGGGCCATAACCCATTGAACCGTGGCAAAGGTCGATATCACATCGTAGTGTTTTGTAGAGCTCGTTAGGTGCTCCAGCAAGTCCTGCTGTGTGTAAGTTACGGCTTGACCTTTGATAACGGCCAACTGAGATGCCCACTTAATGAAATCCTCACTCACATCAACGCCAGCGGAAAGAAACCCCTTTGTTGTCATCCCATCAGCAAAAAAACCTGAACAGCATCCTAGATCGACGAAAGAAGGCTGCTCGACAGCGGCATCGATCTTTTGACTAACGGCTCCACAGCGGGACACCGCATCCAGAATAATATTCAATCTGGCCATGCAATCCTTACGAACGAGGCCCCATCCATTCATCTCAATGTCAAAAAATGGCTGGTAGGTATGGAGATCAC
>JAPKEK010000755.1 GCA_028822125.1 Pseudomonadales bacterium
AGGAATAATTATTTGACGGCACTGGATGGTTTGACTCGAGCCGGCCTGCAGCCCGGAGAAACGCTTCTTGTTCATGGGGCGGCTGGCGGCGTCGGGCTGGCGGCAGTTGATGTTGGTAAGTTAATGGGTGCCAGCGTCATCGGTACTGCCAGCTCGGATGAAAAACTGGCGGTGGTTAAGCAAATGGGTGCGGATCAGGTAATCAATTACAACAATGGTTTTCGGGAACAGGTGAAACAGTTGACCAGTGGGTTGGGTGCAGATGTTATTTATGATCCGGTGGGTGGTGATGTATTCGACGAATCGGTACGTAGTATTGCGCCCTTTGGACGCATTCTGATTGTAGGTTTTACCGGCGGGCGACCTGCCCTTGCTAAAACCAACCACCTGCTGGTTAAGGATGCTTCTGTCATTGGTTATACAGTTGGGGGCTTGCAGCGGCATCGGCCGCAGATAGCCCGCGGTCATATGCAGGTATTGATGGGCTGGCTTGCTTCTGGAAGGATTCACCCGTTTATTTCCCACGTGCTGCCCATGGCCGATATCATAGAAGCCTACCAGCTACTGGTGGATCGTAAAGTGGTGGGCAAGGTAATCATCAGCAGTTCGGTGTAATCAGATTCGTTCGCTAACTGCGCTCAGTGCTGGCGCCTGCGCGCCCCGGGTTGAGTAGCAGCGGGGCTGATATCTGGATGATTTCAGATCCTCGCCAACCCGGGGAAATCGTTGCCGGGGCTGGCGCTGGTCGTTAATCCTTATTTAATGATATACAGGCTTCGCGGAGCAATTGAGCTGTCACTGCGTTATTGACTTTCGACAGGTTCTTAATAATACATTCGGCGGCCTCTGCGGCCATTTTCTGCTTCATGGGATGTCCATCTCTGGCTTTCTCAAACCAATGTCTGGCGCCTGGCGCCATACCGGATTCACCATGAATTTCCCCTATTAGTGCTTCTTCTAGCATTTCTTCAGCATGCTCGGTTGGGCCGCCTATGCCTTTAATGAAGTGAAGGGTGTCGCCTTCTGTTTTAACGATTTCAATATTAAGGTGATTCAGGTCCGGACGTAGGTGTGATCTCATTGCCCTGTGTTCCCCGTCATCAGACCGGGTGACAAAGATTTTCTTATTAAATGATGGGTTACTGTGATTTTCACCGTCCCCAGAAGTCTTGATGATTTTGATTCTGGTGTTCTTGTTGTTCAGGTCCTTTAACAGTTCGTCATTGAGCTCGATGCCTGCTTCACTGAGGATTTCCACAAGGGTTGCGTGGTTATTATCCTGAGCTTGATCAGAGGTGATTTCACTCTCAATGGCTATAGCAATTTTTGATTCATTAGATTTCTGTCCCGCCCTGGCCAGTACAGGTGATGCCAGCAGAACGACTAGGAATGCGACGATAAATTTTTGCATGTAAGGATGTCCTTTCATTGATGTCTTTTCATTAAAGTTACTGACCAGCTTAAGTTAATGGCCATGGCAGGGTTCGTTCTATTCAATTCCATATTCCATATTCCAGATAGAATTCCTGCTTCCTTCGAAACTGATGTGCTGACCTGACTTAGCGCCTAGCTTGAAGTTTAT
>JAPKEK010000080.1 GCA_028822125.1 Pseudomonadales bacterium
GGGAAGGGAATGGCTATACCAGCAAGCTTGTATAGGTCAGATCGAATACCTTCAGGCCACGGATGAATTCTACCTGTCTGACGCCGCAAAAAAGGTCCTGGCGGAGCCCGATCACCCTGCTTATCTTGGCGGCATGTTCCAGTCAGTAGTGGCTATTTATGACACGGTTGATCAATTGCCGGCGTGTTTCCGCAGCGGCAAAGGGCATAGTTTTGATGATAAAGGAGAAAACTGCGCCTGCGGCATCGAAAGAATGAGCCGAAAATTCCAGGCCGATCACCTGGTACCCGATCTGTTGCCGCAGCTGGAGGGGATTATTGAACGACTCCATCAGGGAGCCGTTGTAGCCGACGTGGGCTGCGGTGGTGCGACATCAACCATTGCCATGGCCAAAGCATTTCCCAACAGCCGGTTTACCGGCTATGACATCTCACTACATGCCCTGGATCGAGCTCGAAACAATGTCGAGGCGGCCAGCATCAGTAACCTGGCTATCAGCAATGCTGTTGACGATCCCTTACCCGAGGACGGTAGTATCGACTTCGTCACCACCTTTGATGTGATTCATGATTCTACGCATCCGGACCAGTTGATCTCGGCCATTCGTCAATCGCTAAAGCAAGACGGCGTCTGGCTCTGTGCTGACGTGAAAGGCCTGCCAACCTTTGCTGAAAATCTGCAGGACAATCCCATGGCAACCCTGGCCTATTCCTTTTCAGTGCTGGTCTGCATGTCAGCTGGCCTGTCAACGCCTGACGGCGCAGGTCTGGGCACGCTCGGTTTTCATAAAGATAAAGCCAGGGAAATGTCTCGGGCAAACGGATTTACCCGTTTTGCGGAAGTGCCATTTGAAGGCGATGCATTTAACGCATTTTATGATATCAGACCCTGACCCTGGCAAACCGGGTCTGCTGGCAGTAAACATCTGTTAACGGTATTGGCCGGACCCGTTAACCGCGGCGTTTCATGATAATCAGGTAAGCAAGAATAACCCCTGCCAGTGCAAATGTGATCCACAACATGAAATCCTGCAGCATTGGCTTCCACAGATCCTCATGTGCACCCGCCTGATAGCCCACAAACACCAGTACGCTGCACCACAATCCGGCTCCCAGGCCCGTGAAGAATAGGAACCGAGGAATATTCATCATCGCCAGACCGGCGGGCACGGAGATCAACTGCCTGACGCCCGGGATCAGGCGACAGACAAAGGTCGTAATCTCTCCGTGAGACTTAAAATAATGATCTGCCTGGTCAAAATGCTTTTCCTTGATAAAAAAGTAATGGCCTATTTTTTTCAGCAATGGCAAGCCAAGGAAACGAGCCAGTGTATAGTTAAGCATCGCGCCACTGAGACTGCCGCTGACACCCGCAAGTAAGGCCAGTTCGGCGCTCATTCGTGCTTGCGAGGCTAGATATCCTGCCGGAATCATCGCTATTTCACTGGGAAAGGGGACAAACGATGATTCAACAAACATCATCGCAAAAATACCAAGGTAACCCCAGTTAGCGACCAGTTCTAATACAGTGTTAACCACACTGTTTAGTATTTCATGCATTGGCATTTCTTACCTGCTGGTAATGCTGCGGTATTCTCGCAGGATGACATTCAGGATGCAATTAAGGCTTCCTGCCTGGCGCTTGCGCCTGAATAGACCCGGATCCAGCAATAAGACACTATAAGCCATAGCTGATCAATGCTCAGAATAATCACCCTAAAAGAGGCTAACCACCCACTCACTTTCAATTAGCCGCTTATTAATAGGCCAGGGACTTTCACTGCAACAAGCCGCGCTGGTATGGTTACCATTCTGTCACTAACACCAGGCGCAGCAATGAAATCAGATGATTTGTTATTTTCAGCTAAGCTAACGGTAAACATAGAACTACCCTATCGCACTTATCTACCGGATCGCTATAGCGAAAACGACCCGGACGGGTTGCCACTGTTATTGTTCCTGCATGGTGCTGGTGAGCGCGGTGATGACCTGACTGCACTGACAGCAACGGCACTACCCAAACAGTTAGAAGAGGGCCTGCAACTGCCTTTCGTCACTGTCTGTCCGCAGTGTGCTCTGGGTCGCTCCTGGGATGAACGCGAATTACTGGCGCTACTTAACAAGGTCATAGCAGACTACAATGTTGATCAATCCAGGGTCTATCTCACAGGGCTTAGTATGGGCGGCAGAGGCACCTGGCAGCTGGCAAATCTAGCAGGCGATCGATTTGCCGCCATCATTCCGATCTGCCCACCATTTATGTGGGTGAACCCCGACAATTTTAAGGGCCTGCCGATCTGGTGCTTCCATGGTGTGATGGATTCCGTCGTGCCCATAACCGATTCAGTGAAGATGGTCCGGCTGCTGCGCAATGCCGGCTGCCAGGTCGATTTTACCACCTACGCCAATGCAGACCATGATTCCTGGACGCAAACTTATACCAACCCGGAAATCTATGACTGGTTACTTTCCCACCGAAGACATTAGAACGATGGCCCATACCACGGAAAACGAACGAAGACCGAGGGGCTCCATGATACCGCATCAGTCAGCTAGCACTCCGCTTTGGTTATTCCCAGGAGACTAATAGCCACCCAAGTTGCATCGCCTAGATCAACCTGGGTTGAACGGGTAGAACGACAAAGGAGACAGCAAATGAGCCGTGAAGCAGAGTCCATCAAGTCAGCAACCGTTAAAAGGGTAAAAGCCCTCTCTTCACCAAAGCCACTCACCCACGGTTTAATCCCTGATCACAGAAATCGCGCAGTAATCGATAAGGCAACAGCAGAGGTTAAAGAACTGGGCTACGCCATTATCCCCGGTTTCCTCAGCAAGCAGCGGCTCAACCTGTTACGCAACGATCTGGAGCCTATCTTTGAGCAAAGCGGCATCCGTAATGCAGACCAGGGCGGTCGCTATTGCGGGCTTCAGACCGTTCATGTGCATAACCTCTTTGCCAAAACCCGGGCCGTAGATGAAATAGCGATCGATCCCGTGTAACTACTGATCATTGAAGGAATCCTTGGCAGCCTGTTTCAGCTGTCAGTAGGCACTGCCATGAGCCCTCAGCCAGGCGTTGAACCACAAGGACTGCATCGCGACGATGGCCACTATCCGCTGGCACGGCCCCGCCCGCCTTTCATCGCCAATAGCCTGATAGCGCTTGATGATTTCACTCAGGCGAACGGTGCAACACACATCGCCCCGGGTAGCCATAAGCGAACTGGGGATATCTGGCCTAACACCGATGTCATCTTTGCAGAGATGCCAGCAGGCTCACTGCTAGTGTTCGATGGTGCACTCTGGCATGCCGGCGGCGGGAACCGTACCAAGGATCAACGACGACGATCCATTAACCTAAATTTCAACCTGTCCTGGCTGCGACAACAGGAAAATCAATACGTCGGCATACCACGCACCGAGTGGTTAAAGATGCCCGAGCGATTGCAGCGCCTACTGGGATTCCAGAAAGTGAACTTCCTGTACGGCAGCGCCGACTACACAGACCCACTGGTGTATCTCAAGCAAAATGCTGCGTTGCTCAAATAGCACAGGAAAAACACAATCTCCCCGTTAGACCGCTTTATTCAATAGCAGGGTTTGAGTACGCCACGGTCAACCTGGCAAACACGGCCCGGTATTCGCTTTCATAACAGCCTGTTTGTGCGATCCAGTCAGGGCAACCCGGTCAGAGCGACCTGTTGAACAAGGCTGCGCCGACGCTCGTGTCTGGGCACTATTGATGGGACTAACGAGATGCGGTTAAATTGGTTTAAAACAAATTACCGACAAACTATCAGGTCGCCTTAATGAGAGCAGTAGCTAAACATATTATTTTCGCCATGGCTGGAATTATCCTTTTCCTGCTGTTAGCTTTACTCTTGCTCTACATTTATCTGGCCCCGGAAAATCGACCCGCTTCCGTGGCTGATGAATCAACCATCCGCCAACTGGAAGCCGGTGAAGTCATCGGATTTATAGATGATGGCGTTTCAACCTGGCTGGGTATCCCCTATGCAGAAGCACCCGTTGGCGAATTACGCTGGAAAGCACCACGCCCAGCTGGCAAGTGGGCACATCGGCGAGAATCGCTTTCCTTTGGATCACCCTGTCCACAAAATTTGCAAGGGACTATGCGAGGTGTCGAAGACTGCCTGTTTATAAATATCTGGTCTCCACATCCGGTGACTAGCAGCCAGACCAGTAACAACAAGTACCCTGTCATGTTCTGGATTCATGGCGGTGGCAACAGTATCGGTGAGGCAGCAACTTCGATCTATAACGGTGCCCGCCTGAGCCGTGAGCACAAGGTCGTGATAGTCAGCATCAATTACCGGTTAGGCCCCCTCGGCTGGTTCAGACATCCGGCCCTTCGCGGCGAATCTGACAATCAGGAAGATAATTCAGGCAACTATGGCACGCTGGATATTATCAAGGCACTAAGCTGGGTGAAAGACAACATTGCCCTGTTTCAGGGTGATCCAGACAACGTGACACTGTTTGGTGAGTCTGCCGGGGGGGTTAATGTGCTGAGCATGATGGCATCGCCTCTTGCCAAAGGATTATTCCACAAGGCAATTTCACAAAGCGGGGGGTTAAACCTGACCCCTATTACCAGGGCAGAGAATTTTAAAGATGATGTTAAAGCGGGTGATCGGCTCAGCTCCCGCGAGATCGTCAATACCCTGCTTATTAGCTTGGGAAAAGCAGATAGCCAGACACGAGCAAAGCAACTGCAGCAAGAAATGACTAACGATGCGCTGGCCGCGCTTATGGGTGACCTTTCGGCCGAGCAACTACTCGGTCTGTATACAGGTTCCTTCGCCGGCATGCTGGGTAACCCGGATCTTTTTGCGGATGGTTATGTCCTTCCTGCTGGTAGAAGTACCAGGCAGATTTTCTCGGACATCAATACCTACAATGCCGTACCGGTGATCCTGGGGTCCAATCGCGACGAAGTAAAGCTGTTCATGGCATTCAGCAGTGATCACGTCAAAAAAACCCTGGGCATACCCAGTGGATTCAGGAATTTATCAGCCTATAACCGGGACAACCGCTACGCTACCGACGGCTGGAAGGCCACGGCGGTCGACCAATTAGCCGCAGCCATGACAAATGCCCAGGGTAATGGGGTATTCGCCTATCGTTTTGATGTAGATGACTGGCGCGATTTCGGCCTGATTAAACTCAAGCTGCTCTTTGGCGCAGCTCACGCGCTGGAATTACCGTTTGTCTTTGGCAATTTCCCTAATCCGCTCAGGGTCATATTCCCTTCCTCTATGGAAGCTGAGTTCAATACTGTATCTGCTGCAATGAGATCTTACTGGGCTGAATTCGCCTACAGCGGTACGCCGGGTAATGGCCAATCAGGTACTTTCACGACATGGCTGCCATGGGACAATTCTGCCGATCCCGTACCACGACTCATGGTGTTTGACACGCTATCGGATAACGGCATCAGAATGACCAGTGACCGACTATCCATGGAAAATCTCCGGGTACGTTTACTGGCAGACAAGTCATACACCTCACAGGACGAACACTGCAGCGTTTACAAAAGAATGTTCAGAGGCGACGCTTTCAATGCAGAAGAATACGCTAACCTCGGCAAATCCGGCTGCTCAGAGCAGCATCAGGAATAACCACCTCAAAGATAGGCTCTCGTTAACCATCGCGGGGATTGCAGGTTCATACTGCTGACAGTATTAATCACCCAACCCCTGCCTAAAAATCATAGGTACAACTTAAAATCAGCCCTCCTTTAACTATGGAAATCTGGATAGGAAAGCACTCTGGTAACGTCTATGTACCCCTATTAGTCGCCCAGCATCGACGACTAAGCTGGCTATACCCTTGAAAGACAGGCCAGGCAGCAATTTAACAGACTACGCCCGGCTCATTTTTTCTTGATAAACTCAGCAGACCCTGACAACGGTACGACAGATATGGAACTAGAGACTGTAATCTACGAAAAGAAAGACGCTATTGCTTATGTCACCTTAAACCGTCCAGACAAACTCAATGCCATGGATCAGCAAATGCATGAGGAACTCGGCAGGATCTGGGCTGATTTCCGCGATGACCCTGTGCTTCGGGTCGCAATCCTGTCCGGCAAAGGTCGCTGTTTCAGCGCGGGCGCTGATCTCTCCGGCGGAGCACCTGACAGTTACCAGTACACAGGTGAGTTCCCTGATATAAGCCAGACCCAGCGAGTCTTCAAACCTATTATTGCAGCACTACACAGCCATGTGGTCGGCTATGGGTTGTGGATCGCATTGGATGCCGATATCAGAATTGCAACAGCAGATACTTCATTCTGGTTACCCGAACCCCAATGGGGAATAGCAACCATCCCCTGTGGCTGGTTTCCAAAGATAATGCCCTGGGCAATAGCCTCTGAGTTACTGTTAATGGCAGATCGAATTACCGCTGAACGAGCCTTCCAGATTGGCATGATTAACAAAATTGTTGAACCTGACCAGATAATGAAAGAAGCAGAAAGAATGGCCCAGAGAATCTGCGAACTGAGTCCAGTTGCGGTGCAGGGAATGAAAGAATCAATGGTGCGAGCTGCGTCCCTTGATTACAGTGCCGTGGACCAGATAACGGACTGGATACAAACCCGGGTGATGAATTCCCAGGACAGACAAGAAGGTGGCAGGGCATTCAACGAAAAACGCCCGGCAGTCTGGCCGAATGAATGACAGGATCGACAGGAAGCGTTCAATCTATATCCCAGGTTACTGCTATCATGTGATGGCAATCCTGACTGACCTCGAGCGTTAACAGCAATGGAACTTTCCTGGCAACAGCTACAACTTCAAATTCCACTCAGAAAAGAGGCAATCTTCCTGATCGAAAATGGTCTCAGGGCGTAAAAACAACCTTTATGGCTTCTTCTGCCAGTAACTGCGTTTCGTATGCCTCACTTGCCTGTTCCAACTTAAAAGTGTGGCTCACCAGCGGCTTACGATCGACCTTGCCACTGCTTATAAGGTGAAAAGCTTCGATAAACTCTTCTCGGTTCCAGGCCCAGGAACCGACAACCCTGATGCCTTTACGGACCACCATGTTATAGTCAATGGTCACATCCTGTTCAAAAACAGCAACGACAACAACCTTGCCGTTCTGTTTGACCATGGACATCGCCTGTTCCAGAACGCTGATACCTTTAAAGTTCTTACCAAAACCAGCACAGTCATAGACCGCATCGACATTACCCTGCACCGCTTCCACCACGTTCAACTGGGTCGATCCAGTGAGCGCAAGCACTTCGTCTACCGCATTCTTGTCACTGGCATTTATGGTGACATCTGCGCCCAATTCTTTGGCTTTAGCAAGCCGTTTGCTTGATAAATCAACCAGGATGACGCTGGCAGATGAACTGGCTTTAATGCACTGCAATATACCAAGCCCAATGATGCCCGCACCCATAATAACATGGGTTTCGCCATCCTTTGCTTCACCCAGCCTGGCTGCATGCAGGGAAGTTGCCAGTGGTTCTGTTGTAGCAGCTTCAACAAAGCTCACCGATTCATCAAAAGGGACCAGGGAGTCAATCATCATGGGCGTTAGCTTGATAAATTCAGCATTAGCGCCCACACCCACTGAAACCACCCGGTCACCGATGCTAATGCCGCTGACATCACCGCCTATTTCTACGATCTCACCGCTGAACTCGTGCCCCAGAATCCTGCCAGATTCATGCGGATTGCCCAGTTGCAGGAACATACCGTGACGATAGGTATGAAGGTCTGACCCACAGATGCCACAGGCTCTAAC
>JAPKEK010000756.1 GCA_028822125.1 Pseudomonadales bacterium
CCGACCATTGCCGTAATGATAAGTAGGATACCCTCTCCTTCGGTTGAAATCTGTATGAGCAGCCTGGCTATCTGGGTTCGTGTAACTGCTGTGTCTGGGAGGTTGGTCAGATCTGTGATCAAGGCGTTGTTCAGGCCAGTGATGATCAGCAGCATATTACCCAGGAACATTGAAAATGCCGTGTAAAGAATGCTCAGAACAATTGCGATGGGTTTACTAATGACCTGTTTGGCAACGTGGGCTACAGCGATCAGGCCAAAAGAAACACCGGTCCAGAACTGGATGATTTTCCAGATGCGATTGTTGTGTTCGCTTAGCAGGTATAGTATTTCGAATTCGTTCATTCGAGGCCCCTATGATCTTTGTATATATTGACTTCAACCGTCACGGTTATTAACGGTTGCCCTGCTTTTGGCGATGGCCCGGAAATATTCCAGCGAGGCCAGCTCTTGATAGGTCTCTTCAGTTCCTGTTGTGCCATAGGCCTTATTAGCTGAGAGTTTTACGATGACCAGGTCCTGGCTCGGATTGATATAAATAAATTGGTTGTAAACGCCGATAGCCGCAAATTCGCCCTGATCACCGGCAGGTACCCACCATTGGTAGCCGTAACCCAGGGGGAGTTCAGCGTTTGTATCAGGCATCAGGTGGGCAGCATCGGGGGTGACAGAATCGATAACCCAGGCTTCCGGAAGGATTTGAGTATTCTGCCAGCGGCCTTTATTTAAATACAGCAGACCCAGCTTAGCGTAATCTCGCGCGGTCACCTGCAGTCCGCCGGCCGCCATTTCCATACCCAGGTCATCGCAGATCCAGAAAGCGTCATCCTGCATGCCTAAAGGTTGCCAGAGGGCTTCCTGTGCATACTCGGCGAGGCTTTTCTGGGTGGCTCTGACTAGCAGCATTCCCAGCGCCTGGGTATCGGTGGAATTGTAGTAATGGTAGGTACCAGGCACTTTTTCGCGAACCAGAGACGCGGTAAACAGGTCAAGTGATGCACCACTGCCAAACGCCTCTATATAGCGCATGATATCTGAATCGGGATCATTATAGTCTTCGGTCCAGCGAGCCCCGGAGGACATCTGCAAAACGTCTTTAATACGAACCTTCCGGTAAGCTGAGCCCATAAGTTCAGGTACATATTCAGTGATAGCTTCTCCAATATCATTGATAAGGCCTTGTTGCAGGGCAATACCGATCAATGCAGAGACAAAGCTTTTACCAACAGACATGGACATCCAGTTAACGTTTTCACCCCCCGTCAACCAGTAATCCTGATAGCGCAGCTGGCCTTTGTGAATGACCAGTAGTGCTGCTGTGTCAGTTTCCTTCAGGAAAGCTGTCGAATCCTTTTTTTGCCCCTGGCAAGAAAAGTCCAGCGGCATTTTGATGGTGCTGGCTTCAGGGATTTGAAAGGGTTGACTGCTTGCGCTGATAGTGTGGCAGGGAAAGAGGTCTTTCAGACGGTTGAAGTAACTGAATTGTTCGGTTCCGGTGAACAGGGTCTTTGACCAGCTTCGGCGATCCTGCAGAGTTTTTGTTTGTTGATTTTGCAATGCTTTATTCCAGTCCGG
>JAPKEK010000757.1 GCA_028822125.1 Pseudomonadales bacterium
GGAACGTTCTGATGCGAATGGTGATGGTTACCTGACCGCCTCGGAGCTGGGCATGTATTTGGGAGACAGGGTCACCAATCTGACTGAATCAGCGCAAACACCTCGCTATGGAAAGTTGCGAGATAGGGATTTTGATCGCGGCGATTTTGTTTTTGCCTTGCCGACTGCGCCAGGCAGCGGTTCAGGCCCAACTGACGGTGCGCAGGAAAATGAAATCGTGTTCTGGAATTTGATTAAAGACAGTGATAACAGCAATGAATATGCTGCTTATCTCAGCCAGTTTCCTGATGGTCAGTTTTCTCAGCAGGCGATGGTTAGACAGAATAAATTGCAACAGTCGGCTAATCTGACGCTATCCAGAGAAGAATTCATACAGCAAGGCTCCTTTGAATTCCTTCCAATTAATCGGGATTTAGTCACTCTGGCGGAAACAGTTGTTTACGAAATTCCGCACATGGATTCGAGCATTGTAGGTCGGTTGCCTGAAGGTGCGCGCGTCTGGGGTTTAGGTGAGTACAAGGCCCCAGAGGGTAACTGGTATGACGTGTCTATGTCAGGCGTTCGGGTTGGGTTTGTGCCTGGCAGACAGGTGAAATCCATAAATCAAACTGATCGGGTTGTCCAGGTCGACGAAGCCGGAGAGATATCGGATTCATCGAGGATAGATGGTCAACTGTCGAGAATGATGTATGGGATTTTATCTGAACCCTCTTCTAACGATGCTGCCGCCGAGTTGGACCCTTCAGTTACAAATGAGACGCTGAAAACTGCTGAACAAGGCACACCCATTGCGAGTGCTCTGACTCAGTCCAGCACACCCCCGGCTCAGCAAGTTGATGAAGTGGTTCGGTTGGCTGAAATTGAAGTCAGTTCAACCTCGGAAGACAATCCGATAGACGAAGTGAGTGTGCCAGTCAAAGATACTGTAAATCTTACCTCAGCAGACACGGGGCCTGATGAGCGTGAAGTCATAGATATTGTTGATTCAGGAAGCCCGCCTAATGCTAGCCAGGCGTTATTTGTTGAAACCGAGCCAGAGCCTGGCATCCTAGAAACCCAGTCATCTTCGGTAGATGATTTAACCCTGCTGCCGCTCGAGGCGCTGGATGCTGAGCAGGTGCAGAAAGATCTTAACGAAGTGGCAGGCAACGGCGCAGTGGCAGAAGCAGAAGCTATTGCGGCGGATCAGGACAAGGTGGCGGTCACGCCAGCTGAACTGGCTGAAGCACCAGTACGCAATATGCAGGACTCGGATGCGTCGGTAATAGATAAATCTGATGTGGTTGCGCAGGCAGATACATCTACTTTATCGACTACTTTATCGGCTACGGCGCCAGAAACCAGTGAAGCAGTGACCGACGCGGTCGAGGATACTGTGGCTGTGATTGATGATACCAAGGAGATAGCGCAGAAGCAGGCGACCGTTGACCCACAAAGTACAGGTCTGTATGCCAGGCGATACCTTGTAGCTGCTGCCAAGGGAAATGTGGGCGCCCAGTTGTCCCTGGGATATATGTATGAAAATGGTGATCATGTCCTAAAAGATCTGGGTGAAGCAGAAAAGTGG
>JAPKEK010000758.1 GCA_028822125.1 Pseudomonadales bacterium
TCAAGAAGGCCCCTGAGGCTCAGACTTCCTGATTGAGCAGGTAATGATCCAGTAAACTACCAGACTGTTCTTGCTGTTCTAGCCTGGCGATAGTTTGCAGGTGGACTTCATCGGGGCCATCGTAAATACGAAAAGCCCTGGCACGGCTGAATGCCGAGGCTGCTGGTGTGTCATTGGTGACACCGCGGGCACCATAAAGCTGAATGGTTCTGTCAGCAATAGATTGGTAGGCCCTGGCTACGG
This sequence comes from Pseudomonadales bacterium, assembly GCA_028822125.1. Lineage (GTDB taxonomy): Bacteria > Pseudomonadota > Gammaproteobacteria > Pseudomonadales > Azotimanducaceae > UBA9926. The sequence goes on from JAPKEK010000758.1 coordinate 244, forward strand.
CAACCTTAATCATTGAAATCTGTTTGCGGGCGATTTTATTACCGACAGTGTCCAGTCGATGGGCAGTTTGCTGAACCAGCAATCTGCATTGGTCGAGTTCTATTCGAGACAGGCTGATCGCGGCCTGAGTAGAGCTGTATTCATCGATGCGTTTACCAAAAGTGGTTCGTTCAGTGGAACGTTTCACCATCAAGCTGATCAGGACCTCACATTCGCCAATTGCCCGCATGCAGTGGTGAAGCCGTGCCGGCCCCAGGCGGGCCTGCCCCATAGCAAATCCGGCACCCTGTTGTCCCAGTAAATTAGTCACGGGAACCCGTACATCGGTGAATTCGAGTTCGGGATGCAAGCTGTTTGTTGAGGTATGGTCGAATACCGGTAAGTTTCGTTTCACCCGTATGCCCGGTGTGTCCTGGGGTATCAGTATCATGGACTGGCGTCTGGATTTTGCAGCGTCCGGGTCGGTTACGCCGACTAGAATAATCAACCGGCAATTTTCATTTGAAGCGTTGCTGGCAAACCATTTAGTGCCATTTATAACCCATTGGTCGCCATCGCAAATGATACTGGTTTCCAGGTTCGCCGGGTCTGATGACGCCACGTCAGGCTCAGTCATGGCAAATGCAGAGCCAAACTGTGCATCCAGGAGCGGTTCTAGCCAGCGACTTTTCTGTGAATCAGAGCCAAAAAGCTGTAACAACTCCATATTGGGTACGTCAGGTGCATGACAGTTAAATACTCTGGATGCCCAGCCGAGTCGGCCAAGCACTTCGGCGACGCCGGTGAATTCAAGATTGCTTAACCGCAGTCCGGGTTCGTTATCGGTTAGTTGTGGCAGCGCCATATTCCAGAGACCCAATGCCTTTGCTTTGGCTTTGATTGTGTTTTCGATGGCAGGAATGGCCTGGCCTTGCTGGCTCTGTTCGTGCCAGAGATGATTGTTGGGTAGGATCTGTTTATTGAAGAAATCCTCGACATCAGATTTGATGTCCAGTGCTTGCTGGGGGAGTGAGAACATACTGAATTGAGTCCAATTAAGGGGTATTTAGGTTAGCTTATCTTTATTCCTTAAGAAACAGTTACCCAGCAAGGAATGCCAGTATCCTTAGCAATTGGCGATAGGGTTAGTAACTCGCCTCTCTGAGTTCCATCAGGTGGGCTCGAGCACAGACAAACCACTGCGGCAGGACTACGGATAATGGGTAGCAGCTTGCCTTGCTCGGGCAGCACCTTACCGGCCTTCAGGAAGTAGTAGTAGCGGTCGGCAACGAGTTTCCGGCACTTGAAAACGTGTCTAAACCTAAATCGGCTCTGAT
>JAPKEK010000081.1 GCA_028822125.1 Pseudomonadales bacterium
GGTTAACTGACCACATCTGGCCGGCTGAGGCGAGCTTAGTCAGTCACGAATTTGTCTATAGTGGTGCAAGGCTGGCAGCGGCTGAAATGATTAGCGGCGGCACGACCTGTGCTGCTGACAGCTACTTCTTCCCTGGCAGTACTGCAAAGGCTTTCCAGGAGGCCGGGCTACGCAGCCAGATTACGGTCCCGGTCATCCATTTCAGTAATAACTGGGCACGAACTGAACAAAACCATATCGATCAATCACTGGCTTTTATAGACGAGTGTAAAAACAAGGCGCTCATTACGACCGGTTTTGCACCTCATTCGCCTTACAGTGTAAGCAATGCTGGATTTTCTAAAATTCTCTCGCACTCTGAAGAATTAAACACGCCGATTCATCTGCACCTGCATGAGTCAGCCAGAGAAATACAAGATCACGTTAAGGCGCATGGTTGTCGGCCTCTGTCCAGGATTCAGACACTGGGACTTTTATCATCGCAACTACAGGTCGTGCACATGACTCAGCTAACCCAGGGAGAGATGGAACTGGTTGCCAACGAAGGCGTACAAATTGCCCATTGCCCACAATCAAACATGAAACTGGCCAGTGGTATCTGCCCGGTAATCCAGCTGCAGGCGAAAGGCCTGAATGTATGTGTGGGTACCGACAGTGCAGCTAGCAATAATGACCTGGACATGGTGCAGGAAATGCGAACAGCAGCGATGTTGGCCAAGGTAGCCGAAAATGACCCCAGTGCCGTGGATGCATTCACTGCCCTGGAAATGGGGACTATAAACGGAGCACGCTTTCTTGGCCTTGATCAAACCATCGGCAGCCTGGAAGTGGGAAAAGCAGCAGAGCTTACCGCGGTTTGCTTTAGCGACTTCTCGTCGCAACCCGTGTATCATCCTGTTTCTCAGCTGATTTATACCGCCACAGCTCAACACGTCACTCACACTTGGGTTAACGGCAAACTGCTCTACCAAAACAACCGGTTCAAATATCTGGATACAGAACAAATCAGCGCTGATGTACAGCAATGGCAAAGGACTGTTAAGGCTCTGAAATGACCCATGAAAACATAGACCCGGCCGAAATTGAAAAATTCGAAAAAATGGCAAGAACCTGGTGGGATCTTGACAGCGAATTCAAGCCACTTCATGACATTAATCCACTGCGGCTGGGCTACATCAGTCAACGAGTCCAGTTAGCAGGCACGCAAGCACTTGATATCGGCTGCGGAGGCGGCATATTAACGGAAAGCCTTGCTCGAAGCGGGGCTTATACGACCGGCATTGATATGGGTAAAGCGCCTCTGCAGGTCGCCCGCCTACATTGCCATGAGTCAGATCTGGAGATCGATTACCAGCAGATGACGGCAGAGGCAATGGCCCAGCAATACCCAGCAAAATTCGATGTGGTTACCTGCCTGGAGATGCTCGAACATGTCCCTGATCCAAACTCTGTAATTTCAGCATGCCGAAGGCTGCTAAAACCGAACGGGCATCTTTTCCTGTCAACCATTAACCGCAACCCTAAGGCCTATCTGTTTGCCATCATTGGCGGCGAACATCTGCTCAAGCTTCTCCCCCCGGGCACTCACGATTATCAAAAATTTATTAAACCCTCCGAACTTGCCAAAACACTGCGAGAAGAAGGCTTAGCGCTGAAAGATATTACGGGCATGGCTTACAATCCAATCAGCCAGCAATATAAATTAACCTCTGATACCGATGTTAACTATCTAATGCATGCTATCTATGAGTGAAGCACCTTATCAGCCACCATCAGGCTTATTGACTGACAAGGTCATCCTGGTAACCGGCGCCGGTGATGGCATTGGTAAGGTTGTGGCTAAAACCTTTGCCAGTCATGGCGCAACTGTTCTGTTACTGGGAAAAACAGTCGCCAAACTAGAGGCGTTATACGATGACATTGCCGGGACCTGCACGTCGGAACCGGGAATTATTCCCATGGATCTTGCCACCGCTACCGTTAAAACAGTCGAGGACCTTGCACTGGTGCTGCTGCAACGATATGGTCGGCTGGATGGCCTGCTACATAACGCAGCCATTTTAGGGGACCGGGTTCCTGTCGAGTATTACGATATTGAACAGTGGCAAACCGTAATGCAAGCCAACTACCATGCCCCCTTTCTCCTGACGCGATTGCTGATGCCACTGCTACGGGCTGCACCTAAAGCCTCTCTGCTGTTTACCAGTTCAGGTGTCGGCGCAGTGCCACGAGCCTACTGGGGGGCCTATGCTGTATCTAAATACGCTCTGGAAGGTTTCGCCAGATTATTGGCCGATGAAATTGACACCACTTCCAACATTCGGGTCAACATCATCAACCCGGGCGCGACGCGAACAGCCATGCGCGCTGCTGCGTACCCAGGAGAGAACCCGGCCAGCGTCAAGGCGCCGGCAGAACTGATGCCTCTATACCTATACCTGATGGGCGATGACTCGGAGGCTGATCATGCGTTCACTTTCAATAGTGACCTTTCTAAACAGCCCTTTAACCAAACCTGATTACCTGGAACGAGCAGAGACCGAAGGCTGGCTCAAGCCAGCCAAACGATAGAGCTCCTTTTCATCTTTACCAGAAATCATGGTATGACGACCTGCTTTTACAGATGAGGGTATAAAGAAACTACCAAACCGTACTCGCTTTAATCGACTTACGGTTAATCCCTGAGATTCAAACAGCCGCCTGACCTCTCTATTGCGACCTTCCATAACAGCAACGTAATACCACTGATTGGCGCCTTGCTCGTCTCTTCCCTTACGAATATCAGTGAACTGGGCAATACCATCTTCGAGCAGAACGCCTTCCTGCATGGCCTGCAATTGATCACTACTCACTGCGCCTAGAACCCTGACGGCGTATTCTCGGTCAATCCGCGATGAAGGGTGCATCAAGCCATTTGCCAGGGCGCCATCAGTCGTCGCCAGCAACAAACCGCTGGTTGTGAAATCAAGCCTCCCAACCGAAATCCATCTCTGGTTCCTGAGCTTTGGCAGACTCTGAAATACGGTTCTTCTACCCTCCGGATCATCCCTGGTGCATATCTCACCAACCGGCTTGTTATACAGTAGATGAAGATGCTTAACAGGTTTGATGCGCAGCGGTTTGCCATCGAGTATTAGCCGATCCGTATCGACCACACGATCACCCAGCGCGGCCACTTTACCATTGACCTTCACCCGCCCATCAGCAATCCACTTTTCCATGGTTCTTCGGCCGCCAAAGCCCATGGTAGCCAGTACTTTTTGAAGTTTATCGCTCATTGTATAACCTGGCACCTTAAAGCTGGATCAGCTTTCATCATCCGACTCATGGACTGAGTCATCCTCAGCGAAAGCCGCATTCAGGATATCAGCCGGAACATAGGCGAAAGTTCCGGCATTGCCTTTCGAATTCTCAGTAAAGTCAGCTGACGTCTGTACCGACTGATCAGCTCCCTGAGCACCTTCATCGGGTTCTGGGTTGAACATGCGCTTAATATTCTGCTGAATCACCTCAACCTGTTCGGCAACCTGGTCTAGATTTTCATCGTCTATCAGATCACCTGGGCTTTCATCTGAACTCAACTCGAGTGTTTTTACCTGAATCAATTCCTCGCCAAGGTCAAGCGCTTCAATATTGGGCTCTAATTCCCGGATATCCGAAAGCGGGGGTAATTCATCAAGGCTGTTCAAATTAAAATAATCAAGGAACCCACGCGTTGTGGCATACATAGCAGGTCGTCCAGGAACATCTCTATGGCCTACAACCCGAATCCATTCACGCTCAAGCAGGTTTCTCACAATATTGGTAGACACGGCCACACCGCGCACCGCTTCTATGTCTCCGCGAGTCAGCGGTTGCTTGTAGGCGATCAACGACAGCGTCTCAAGCAGGGCTCTGGTATACCGCGGTGGGCGTTCTTCCCATAACCGACTGACCCATTCAGCATAACGGCTTTTAACTTGAAAACGATAGCCACTGGCAACTTTACGCAATTCATAGCCCCGTTCACTGCAGCCAGCTTCTATTGCAGTGAGAACCTCCCGGATGTCACCGCGTGTTGGCTGCTCACCTTCGAACAAAGATTTAAGGTTTTCCACCGATAAGGGCGTATCTGCAGCGAAAATTGCACCTTCTATGATCTGTTGTAATTCGGGATAGTCACTCATGGCCGTTCAATTTCGTCCTGTTGTATTGACGCGACCGCAACACGCACATGAACAGGTGCAAAGGGCTCCGTCTGGACCACCTCGATCAGCGACTCTTTAATAAGCTCCAGAGTTGCTATAAAGGTCACAATGAGACCAGAACGACCCTCCTCAGAATCAAACAGGGATATAAACGACATAAAGCTATCACCCTTATTCTGGAGGCGCTGCAGAATCTGCAACATACGTTCCCGAGTAGATAGCGGCTCTAGTCTAACGTGGAGACTGGCATAGCTGTCTGATCGCTTGAGTACGCCTGCCAAAACCACTAGCATTTCCTGGAGTTGAACTTCAGGTAAAGGTTTCTGTTTTTCTGATGCTGGCGTATCTGCCTTGGCTATCCAGAAGTCCCTGTTTGACCTGGGCAATTCATCAACGGCTATTGCAGCACTCTTGAAACGCTCGTATTCCTGTAATCGTCGTATCAATTCTGCTCGAGGATCACTTTCATCCTCTTCTTGTTCGGTTTGCCTGGGCAGCAGCATTCTTGATTTGATCTCCGCTAGCATGGCAGCCATCACTAGATACTCCGCCGCAAGCTCAAACTGGAGGTCTTTCATGAGGTCAATGTACTGCATGTACTGGCCGGTAATGTCGGCCACCTGAATATTAAGAATATCAAGATTCTGCCTTTTAATAAGATACAGCAGTAAATCCAGAGGCCCTTCAAACGCTTCCAGAAATACTTCCAGAGCATCCGGTGGAATGTAGAGATCACCGGGCATCTTTGTAAAAGGCTTGCCATCAACCAAAGCCAGGGGAAGCTCACTTTGCCGTTCTGGTAATACCCGTGATGGCATCACTCCCTTTAACTCAGGTTGATCTGTTATCTCGCTCATCTAACGGTAATCCAGGCCCATAGCATTACGAACCTCGTCAAGTGTTGACTTAGCATAAGATCTTGCTTTCTCACAACCTTCAGCAACTATACTCTTGACCAGATCCGGATTTTCTTCAAACTGCAACGCCCGCTCGCGCATCGGCTGCTGTTCTACCAAAATGGCATCGATCAGCGGTCCTTTGCAATCCAGACAACCGATACCCGCGGTTGTGCAGCCTTGTTCAACCCACCCTCGGGTATCATCACCGGAATAGATCTCATGAAGAGAGAATACGGGGCACTTCCTCGGGTCCCCCGGATCTGTTCGCTTCACCCGAGCCGGATCGGTGGTCATGGTTCTGATTTTTTTAGTTACAACCTCGGGATCCTCTCTAAGCGAAATAGTATTGTTATAAGACTTAGACATTTTCTGGCCATCGAGACCCAACATTACAGCGTTTTCTGTCAACAGGGCCTTAGGCTCCGGCAGTATGATCTTACCGCTGCCCTCGGCATATCCCATCAGCCGATCTCTATCTCCCAGCGAAAGGCTCTGTTGATCCGATACCATTGCATGGGCCTGGTCCAGAGATTCCTGGCTGCCATTTTCCATATAATTTCGCCGCAAATCCCGATACAGACTTGATTTTTTTCGGCCTAATTTCTTAATCGCCTGTTCTGCAATACGCTCAAAACCCGCATCTCGACCAAATATATGATTAAAACGACGTGCCAGTTCCCTGGCCATTTCCACGTGAGGCACCTGATCCGCGCCAACCGGCACATGACCCGCCCGATAGACCAGAATATCTGAACTTTGCAATACAGGATATCCGAGAAAACCATAAGTCGATAAATCCCTGTCCTTCGACCGGGTCACCTGATCTTTAAAAGTTGGCACCCGCTCAACCCAGCTCAGTGGTGTAATCATCGATAGTAAAAGGTGCAGTTCAGCATGCTCCGGTACTTTCGACTGGATAAATAATGTAGCGGAACTAGGGTTAATACCCGACGCCAGCCAGTCAATCACCATCTGCCAGACATTTTCCTCTAAAACCTGGGTGTCTTCATAATGGCTGGTAAGAGCATGCCAGTCAGCGACAAAGAACAGACAGTCATATTCATGCTGCAGTCGTGCCCAGTTCTTTAATACACCATGGTAGTGACCAAGATGTAAGCGGCCCGTGGGCCGCATACCTGAGAGTACTTTTTTCTGGGGGTCAGACGAGCTCAATGGCCATCAACCATGATCCAGGAACCACTGAAAAAGACACCTAACAACAAACGGGTGCGATTCAACATCAATATGCCCTGATTTTCCTAATATTGCTTAATTATAACCAGCCAGCACCCGCTTGTCTCAATTGACTAGCCAAATGGCGCGATATCGCCACAACCTTGACGAAGTATTCTGGGATGATCATTGGTCAGGTCCACCACTGTGCTCGGTTCTAAACCACAAAATCCACCGTCAATGACCAAATCCACATCAGACTCAAGAATCTGCCGAATTTCATAGGGATCGGTCAGGGGATCAGTATCACCCGCTAGAATCAGTGACGTACTCATCATCGGCTCACCTACAGCCTGTACCAGCGCATGACAGATTCGACTCTCTGGCACCCTCATGCCAATGGTCTTCCGCTTCGGTTGCACCAGCCTTTTCGGTACCCGCCTGTTTGCTTCGAGAATAAAGGTATAGGCGCCAGGCGTATTGGACTTCAGCATTCGGTATACCTGATTGGAGACCCGGGCATAGCTACCCAGATCACTCAAGTCACGACACACTATAGTAAAATCATGATCTAATGAAATTTTTCTGATTTCGCAGATTCGAGCCAGACCCTGCTTATTATCAAGCGAACAACCCAGGGCATACGCAGAATCGGTCGGATAGGCAATAACGCCGCCACCAAGAACGATATCGCCGGCCTTTTGAATCAGTCTTTTCTGAGGGTTTTGAGGATGAATGCTGAAAAACTGACTCATAATTAACTTCACTTGGCAAAGCCATCATTAAAACAGAATTGCGATCTCAGCGACAGGCTACCCAAACCAGTCCAGAACACCTGTTCTAAGCTCTAATTTGTAGTATTATTCGATGCAATTATTAATGAAACACTCACATGAACCAATTTGCAGAACTCGCTCCTGTAATACTATTTGTCGGCTTTTATTTCACGACCAAAGACATCTATCTCAGCACTTCAGTGTTGATGATAGCCGTGGTGTGCCAGGTAGGCATTGAGCATTTTCGGACTGGTACCATCAAGCCAATGTCCCACGTTGTGCTCTGGAGCGTGCTGTTATTCGGCAGTCTGACGCTGTTTTTCCGAAACGAAACCTTTATCCAGTGGAAACCAACAATCATCAACTGGGCCTTTGCGTTAATACTCTGGGGCAGTCAGTTCATAGGCGGGAAATCGCCCATCAAAGCGGCCCTTGGAAAGCAAATATCCCTTCCCGAGCAGGTGTGGATTCGGCTTGGATACGGTTGGGCCCTGGGATTCTTAGTGGCAGGGAGCCTCAACCTTGTCATTGCTTACAATTTCAGCCTCGATTTCTGGGTTACCTATAAACTGGTGGGCGGTTTTGGCCTCACCCTGATTTATTTTGTAATCTCGGTGACCTATCTCGTTAAATCCGGGCACTTATCAGAGACGAAGACCCCGCCAGCGGAGCATCAATAATGCTTTAC
>JAPKEK010000759.1 GCA_028822125.1 Pseudomonadales bacterium
CATCCGGGTCCGCCTGCCACTCATTAAGCACCCGCTCGGCCTGTTCATAACTATCCGCTTCAACCTCGTAGATTGACAGGTAGTTAGAAACCGTCTCACCGTCTAAATGCGGCCCGGAAAGTCGGTAAACACTGCCCTTGATGAAATTGGGACAACGGCTGGTATCTTCAATGTGCTGATCGATAAACCACTCGTCAAAAATCGCCTGGTCGGCGGCGCTGGTCGGTTCACAGAGCCCAATCAAAACGTATTTTGTCATAGTCCCTGCCTGTTCTGTTATTGCGGGTCCCGGCCTGCCATTCGTGAGGTGGTAAGCTGGCCATCCGGATCGGGATTGTTGGCAATCCAAACACAAAGCTGCGGGTCAGCTTCGCGGATATCACCAGAGATATGCCTGCCTTCATTGGTGAAAATGCCTACCCGGTTGCCGTTAGTCAGGCGGATATTGCCATTCTCGTCTAATTCGTAAAGGGTTTCTGGGTCAAAGGGATGGGTATGAGATAATGCCATTATTCACCTACCCACTCTGTCAGTTTGGTATGTAACCAGCGCACCTTGCCTTCCTGATAACCGGACAGGGTAACCCCTGATTTATAAGTTGACTCTAACCCCAGCTGGACTTTTGGCATGTTAAACGCATCCTGATCAAACACCTTACCGAGAAAACCAAGGGCGCTGGACCACTTTTCGTCTTCTTTCAGCCAGTGGATTTTAGCAGCGGGCGGCCGCTCACCCTGAAACGGCGCCAGCTGAATACACTCCATAATGGCAGTCCGATGATCATGACCGTTAGGGCGGAACCGGTACACGATCTTGTTATAGGCGCCCCAGGGGTGAAAGTTGGGAAACAGCGTGTAGTCAATACTGTCGACAATTTCAGCATCACAATATTCATCAACCTTGCTGCCGGCATCAGGACGCAGACCTTCCCTGCTGATGCTGGCCATAAACGCCCTGACATTCATGCCCTCCGGAATCGGTGGTACCTCTGCGTCATGGGGCAGATCCATCATAGAGCGGAGCATACCCTCACCTTCAATCTCATAATCAAGTAACGGGCTCGGGGTAATCCCGGGTGTGATTACCCGTGCGCAGTTATCCCAGATGTCTACCTGGCTGTTGACGTCACCAATGCCTCTGAGTATTTGTGGATGGGTAGCATTGACATGATAAGCCTCACAAAAAGCCTCCTGGGCGACTTTCCAGTTACAGCTCATTATCTTGGCCACATGCGCCTGCTTGTACAACGCCCCTAGATCCCAGCGCTCAAACTGGGATTTCATGTCCCTGATGTGTTCCTCAAAGGGAGCACAGTTCTGATCCGGATTTATAAATACAAACCCAGCCCAGGTCGCTGTCGGTAGCTCCGGGAGTGAAAACTCATCTCGATTGATGTGAGAAAAATCCCAATCGGCCGGAATATTCTTCAGGCTGCCATCTAGGTGCCAGCAGAAGCCGTGAAAGGGACAGCGAAGTTCAGAAGCATGGCCATCGAATTCCTTTAACATACGACCGCGATGCAGACAGGCATTAGGATAGGCTTTAATTTCTCC